>JAYTHI010000205.1:0-4218 GCA_043732685.1 Ferruginibacter sp.
ACAGTTTTCGTCAAATCTTCTCCAAAGAAAAAATTAACGAATTTTGTAAGTACTGTCGAAAGAAAAATGATCAGAAAGAAAATGCCCACACTTTCAAAAGTAAATGTCATGCTGCCAATGCTCCTGCTATTATTAAAAAAGGCAATTGAAAAGGCAGTAAAAGCATCGTAAAGCGTGTAATTTCTTATCAGCGAAACAGTCCAGATACCAATTGCCAGAATCCATAATACCCTTTTAAACCTATTTTGTAAGGCATTAAAATTTAGGAATTCGGAAAAACGGCTTTCCTGAAATGCCTCCGACTGTATGTAAATAGCTTCCAGTACAAGGGTACAAAAAATCTTTAGCGATATGCCTAAAACCAGACATTGTATGGCACTTACGCCCAGTATTTTTGCCAATGAAGTTCGCCCGGTTAAGTTTAACAGCAAGGATAATATAGCCTGCACCAAGGTAAAAATGAGTAAGGCTTTTGCTGCCGGAGATTCCGGAATTCCTTTAAAATAAGGCGTTTTTAAATTAAGTAGTCTTACGCATACAATCAGTAAAAGTATACCTGCTATAAAAAGTAATAGCCGCTCTCCAAAAGCAGATTGCAGCAGCACATCATCCAATGAAAAATACGTCCATAGCAAGCAAATAAATAAGCCATATACTTTTGTTTGCCGCGTTAAAAATGGTGATAATAAAAAGCAAAGTGCAAGTAGCCTTAATAATTCTGTGGCATGTAAATAAGACATTGGGGGATTGGCAAAAAAGAAAGGCGAATAAGTAAACAGCCCAAATAAAGAAGCAATTAAAATACTTCGTTTAAAAAATAATACCTGGTCTAAAATATTCGCCGCATTATCCATTTTTTTTATGCGCCGCATGTTTAAAAAACTCCAGCAAAGAATAAAAAGAAAAACCAATAAACTAATTGCGATGACAAATCCTTTGTTGCTAAGGTAAATACTTATAATTTTTACAGATCGCTGCAGGCCTTCAGAGGCAATGTCAATAAAGCTTTTGGAATAATCTCCGGGTCGGGCATTTATTAAAGACGGTTCTTCCCGCTGCCACATGGCTATTTTTAATGCTGATGTCTGGTAATTTAAATCAGAGAGTATATCATTGCATTGTAAAAGCGCTATAGAAGTTCTGTTACGCATAATATTAACCTGTGTAAGCGCCCTTTGTTGCAAGGTATCCAGTTCAAAAACTTCATCATAAATATCATGCATTTGTAAATCAAGCGCAGAATCTGCCAAATGATTTTCTAAAAGCGGATCATTGATAATAAATTTAACTTCTTTATTATTTTGGGCAAGCTGGATGCTATAGTTATTTAAATTTAATTGAAAGGCTGTTAGTTGTTTTGCCGTTTCATTCAATAAAATTACCACGCTATTTAATCCCCTAAGATTCCAGGTATTGGTGGTTTTTCCCAAATGAATTTTAAATCTTTTTAGTGTGGTTTCAATGGCAGGTAACTCTTTGGTAACATTATTTAAATTTACCTTTCGTTTAACATAGGCACTGTTTCTGTCAATGGTTACCGTATAAGCCTTCACCTTATTAATTAAAAATGGCACCAGGGTATCATTTTTAATTTGGTCCAGTACTGAATCGTGGGCCTTGCGCGAAAGTCTTTGCGAAAAACTTGTTTGGTAAGAACAAATTAACAGCACAATTATCCATGCAATATATAAACCAGCCTTTTTAAAATCACGCATACTATTTTTTGTATTTACTTAAAAAAAGAAACCTTTTAATAGTAATTTAGATGCAAAATAAATAATATATATTATTCAACATTTAATATCTCTTTAATAAAAAAAGAGCAGGGTTTTAAACCGGCTCTTTTTTTAAAATCATTTTATGTATGGTCGTTGAAAAATAAGGGTCCGGCTAAAGATTATTTTTTACCTGTGGCTGCCCAAAAAATACCGGCATACAAATGATTTAAAAAGGCCACATCACTAAAATCTGATGGCATATGCCCAAGTGCAGTGTAAAATGCGCGACCGCCATCGTAATTATGATACCATGCCAACGGATGCATTTTACCCATTCCTTCCCCTTTTTTTTCACCCCATTGAACTTTAGGGTTATAGCTGGATTCGTCAATACCTACAATATAATTAAGTCCTGCAATTTTTTCAGGTCCAAATTCGTACCATTCATCAGTCCATAATTTATGGTCTGCAAAACCCTGTAATCCTGGAAAAGCAGGGTCTATAACCGTTAGTTTAGCGGTTTGAATAGTTGGATGGATATGAAACATCCTGCCTACAAGTTTGGTGTACCATGGCCAGTCGTATTCGGTATCCGAAGCACTGTGGATACCCACATATCCTTTGCCAGACTGAATAAATTTTTCCATTACTTTCTGTTGGGCAGAATCAAAAATATCTCCGGTGGTGTTTAAAAAAATAACTACTTGAAATTGCTCCATGTATTTATCGGTAAATCCATTGGGGTCTTCCCATAATACCACATCAAAAAAGTTTTTAATACCCATTTGTTGGATGGCTAAAACGCCTGCATGCAACGACTCGTGGTGCCATCCCTTTGTAGTGGTTACCAACAGGGCTTTAAATTGTTTTTGTTGACTCCTGGTAGTAAAACATAGCAACGATTGCAGCATTAAAAATAATAGCAGACACTTTATAAGTTTCATATTAGCGTGTTTTAGGTGATGATAATGTTTAACAAACTTACTTTAAAAATTTGCTGTAAAATCCGGAAGTTTTAAAAGGCTGCATTTTCTTTACTTTTCAATTTGTTTAAAAAATGGAGCTGTCAACTAACTATTATTTCTATTTATTTGTTATCCATTTTATTAACTTACTCTAGCCATTAAATCCCGGCATATTTAATTTTTTAAAATGAGCTTATTCATTTTTTATAAGCCTGCGTGATTTTTTATTTTCTTATATACGGTATTTGGTATAAATGCCATTGCAAAAATAAAAATGATTGTAACTTGCAGTAATTTATAAATTATGAGCAGAACAGAACAGGTATTAGCAGAAGTAGTTATAAAATTTGCCGGTGATAGCGGAGATGGGATGCAGCTAACCGGTAGCCAGTTTACCAATAATACTGCATTACTTGGTATTGACCTGGCGACTTTTCCGGATTTTCCGGCAGAAATACGTGCACCAATAGGCACTTTGCCGGGTGTTAGCGGTTATCAATTAAGATTTAGCAGTGATAGAATATTTACACCCGGTGACATCTGCGATGTATTGGTGGCAATGAATGCAGCCGCTTTAAAAGTAAATTTAAAAGCGTTAAAACCCGGAGGAATTATAATTGCCAATATAGAAGGTTTTGATAGTAAAAACCTGCGATTGGCCAACTACACAGAAGGCATAAACCCATTGGAAGACAATAGCCTCGATAGTTATGAGCTTATAAAAATGGATGTGACCAAAATGACCCGGGAGGCATTGAAAGAATTTACCATGGGAACCAAAGAAAAAGACCGTGCAAAAAATATGTTTGTACTGGGCTTTTTATATTGGATGTATAACAGGGAAATGGATAATACCATTGAGTTTATAAAAGATAAATTTGGTAAAAAGCCCGAAATTTTCCAAAGCAATATTAAAGCTTTACAGGCCGGTTATAATTATGGTGATACAACTGAGACTTTTACAACCAGGTATAAAGTAGAGAAAGCTAAAATGGAGGTTGGTACTTACCGGTCTATCATGGGCAACCAGGCTTTGTCGTACGGACTTATTGCAGCGGCACAAAAAAGTGGGTTGTCTTTATTTTTAGGCAGTTATCCCATTACCCCTGCCAGCGATATTTTACATGAATTAAGCAAGTATAAAAACTTTTCCATCAAAACTTTTCAGGCTGAAGATGAGATTGCAGCCATTACCTCCTGTATTGGTGCCAGTTATGGCGGAAGCTTGGCGGTTACTACCACCAGTGGTCCGGGAATGGCTTTAAAAGCTGAAGCCATGGGTTTGGCAGTTATGCTGGAAATTCCTTTAATTATAATAAATGTACAGCGTGGCGGACCAAGCACCGGCTTGCCAACAAAAACAGAACAAAGTGATTTGATGCAGGCATATTATGGCCGTAACGGCGAATGCCCGATGCCCATTGTTTCTGCCTCTACCCCAAGCGATTGTTTTAGTGCCGTTTACGAAGCAGTGCGCATTAGTGTACAACATATGACACCGGTTATATTTTTAAGTGATGGTTATATCGCCAATG
>JAYTHI010000206.1:0-4217 GCA_043732685.1 Ferruginibacter sp.
ATGCATAGCACATGAATAATTATTTATTAAGGTGCCTTGTTTATTGAAATCCAAATTGGCTTTTGCTTTTTGACCAAAGCTTCCAAAGCTGGTAAATACTGCCACTATTATGATGATTATATTTTTCATATTTTTCTTTTTATTTTGACAAATAATTTTTATTTTTTTCTTTGCTAATACTAGAAGTTTAAAAATTGTTGATAAGCCAAATTGCCGGCATTGTGTTACTCTATATCATTACCTGTAGTTGTAATGATATCAAAAGATTGGCTGCTGCAACTTTTTTAAACAGATAGCAAAACCAATAATTTTTAATAACTTTTACTATTTTAATATTCAGGAAAATTTTTGGCGATGAATGCCTCAAGGTAATGCTGCATATTACACCTTGAAATAATGCTTTAATTGAAACAATAATTCAAATCAGATACGGTAATTGCAGAAATAAATATATAAGGGAACAAAAAACTGCAGCGGCGGCGCATTAATTAATTTAGTACCATTGTCAGGCTTATTTGCCAAAGGCCAAAATTCAATAATGGAAGTATTTAATGACAGGATTTTAGAGTATTTATTAGTGCCCGCAAATTGGGTTGCGGCAGCATGGCTATCCTTTAACTTAAAGTGTAAAATTTTGCTTTTACAGCAATCAGCTTTATCGCATTTGCTAACTTTCTCTTTGGATTCCGTTTGCTCAAAACTAAAATAAGCCGACTTCAATTTACCATTGCAATAAAACTGTTTGAGCCCGATACCTAATGTGGAAAGAGCGTATAAACAGATTAACGATATAAGGCTTATTTTTTTCATTTTAACTACTGCAAAGTTACCATCTTAAAAAAATTTACTTTGTATAATTGTGGTAAAAATTTATATAATTATAGATTTCTTTCAAATAGCGTCTAATGAAATTCTCTTCTTTTCGGCAATATTTTTAAAATGGGTTGGCGTTAAACCTGTAACTTTTTTAAACTGAGCAGATAAGTGAGCGCTGCTGCTATAGCCTAATTGAAGTGCAATTTCATTAAAATTCATTTCCTTATAGGTAATCAATTCTTTGGCTTTTTCTATCTTTTGATGAATGACAAATTTTTCAATGGTTATGCCTTCGATGGTAGAGAATAAGCTACTTAAATGACTGTAATCTTTATGCAATTTGTTAGTGAGTATTGCTGAAAAATTATGACTTTCATCAACCGGCTGGTAATGTATTTGTTCAATAATAGTGTTCTTAATTTTTTCTATTAACTTCTTATTCAAATCATCTAAAACCTCAAAACCTACCGATACAAGATTTTGCTTTAATTGGTTTAATTGTTTAACAGATAGTTTTTCTTTTAGTGTAAGATGACCTAATACAAGCGTATTGGCTGTAAGATGAAGTTTTTCCAGTTCTTGCTTAACCACAATAATGCAGCGGTTGCATACCATATTTTTAATGTAAATATCTGTCATATTAATAAAGTTAGGTGGTATAGCAAAAGTAATATCATGTAATTTAAAAAGCTTCTCAAACAATATTTAATTTTTTTTCTTTTAACATTTAACTATTGTGCCATTATGTTGTTCCCCCAACAATTTTTTACAATTATTCCTTGAAGCAGCTTATTTTTAAAATGACGATTTTAAAAACGGGTAAAAATAATGCAATCATAAGGCTATATTTTCTATGCAAATTGCTTTGAGGATACAATCAAGTCATCAATTTATTTGTGGGAATCCATTTTCAAATTCAATACTATTTCCCCCGAATTTAATACCTGTTTGATTTTGAATTTTTAAAGGTTTATTTTAAACTTAAGTTTCTTTTACTAAATTTTCCGATCGCATATTTCTTTAACAATAAATCAGCTCACTAAATATAGTTTTTAATAGTAGCTTTAATTTAATTAGCGCCATAATTTACAAGGATAGCCACTTTTTAAAAGCACCATTTATGAAATTTTTTCTTTTTCTTTTATTGCCATTTTATTCTTTTGCCCAATTAAATACCGATCGGTATCCAATTTATAATGGCAATGATTTAGGCGTACATTATTGGGCTGAAAAAACCGTATTTAAAATATGGGCACCAACTGCAACAGCCGTAAAAGTAAATTTATATAAGGCAGGTGATGGAGGACAAGCGATAAGTACCACCTTGATGAAAAGGGAAAAGCAAGGTGTTTGGCAACTTATTATACAAGGGAATTTTAAAAATAATTATTATACTTTTCAGGTACAAATTGATGGTAATTGGTTGGCTGAAACACCTGATATTTATGCCAAGGCAGTTGGCGTTAATGGCAAGCGCGGAATGATCATTAATTTGCAGGAAACCAATCCCGTTAATTGGAACAAGGATAAAAAACCACCATTAAAAAATTTTACCGATATTATTATTTATGAGTCGCATATCAGGGATTTTTCTGTCAATAAAAATTCCGGGATAAAGCATAAAGGAAAATTTTTAAGTCTAATGGAAACTGGTACAAAAAATAGAGCTGGTTTATCAACCGGATTGGATCATTTAAAAGAATTGGGTATTACCCATCTTCACTTGTTACCCACCTTTGATTTTAATTCCATTGATGAATCCAAGCCGGGGTCTGTGGCCTATAATTGGGGCTACGACCCGCTTAATTACAATGCACCCGAAGGAAGTTACGCTACAAATGCTTATGATGGAAGGGTTAGAATTAAAGAGTTCAAACAAATGGTACAGGCGCTGCATGCCAACGGTATCCGGGTAATATTTGATGTGGTTTATAATCATACCGCAAATAGGGAGTCAGCTTTTAATTATTTTGTTCCGGGATATTTTTATCGGCACAATGCAGATGGAAGCTATTCAGATGCAACAGGCTGTGGCAACGAAACGGCCTCCGAAAAAGCCATGATGCGACAATTTATGGTATCCTCTGTAAGATATTGGGCAACAGAATATCACCTGGATGGATTTCGGTTCGACCTGATGGGTGTACATGATATTGAAACGATGAATGAAATAAGTGCTGCGCTTCACAAAATTGATCCTACCATCTTTATTTATGGCGAAGGGTGGACAGCAGGAAATAGTCCGCTCCCTGAAAATGTACGGGCTGTTAAAAAAAACACTTACCTGCTTAATAAGATAGCTGCTTTTAGTGATGATCTAAGAGATGCCTTGCGCGGTCCATTTGGTAATGTGCATGAAAAAGGTTTTGTGAGCGGTGCAAAAGGTACAAGTGAAAGTGTAAAATTTGGTATCGTAGCTTCCACCCAACATCCGCAAATTGAGTACAATAAAGTTGCTTATTCCAAAGCTCCCTGGGCTGCAGAACCTTATCAAACCATTAGCTATGTTTCCTGTCATGATGACAATACTTTATTTGATCGGCTGGCCATTGCCAACCCTGCTGCCACGGAAGCTGAATTAATTAAAATGGATAAGTTAAGCCAGACTATCGTTTTAACTGCTCAGGGGGTAAGCTTTTTGCAATCCGGAGCTGAGTTATTGCGTACCAAAAAAGGGGTTGCTAATTCTTACAATTCGCCCGACTCGATAAATGAAATTGACTGGAGCCGAAAATCAACTTACAAGAAAGTCTTCGACTACTACAAGTACATGGTTGCATTAAGAAAGCAGCATCCTGCTTTTAGAATGTCTTCCACCAATATGATACAGCATCATTTAAAGTTTATGGATACCGGAGATTCTTTGTTGGTAGCCTACCAAATAAATGATCATGCAAATAACGATAAATGGAAGGATATACTGGTGTTGCTTAATGGAAACCCTGCGGATAAAAATGTACCATTACCAGCTGGTAATTGGATTTTGGTTATTGATGGGGAAGTACATGAAAAGGGTATAAAGCAAACCGGGGTAGCGATAGCTGTACCGGCTAATACGGCTTGTATATTGTATAAATTGAACTAATATTTTTAATATTTCTATTTGATTAGGTAGATAATTTGCAAAGCAGTATAGCGTGAACCGTATAACTTTTAGATCATATAAAAGGGTACATCAAGCATTTTGATTCGCAGCCTTATTTGTGCTTGGTTTTTATATTTTATCAATGCAAATTATTAATTTTTAATAAATGATGCCTTTCGCAGGCTGCCTTTAAAAATACCAGTAATTGCATAAGCCGCCTCATTGGGTTCGGTCCGCCATGGGCGGATTTAATAAAAAATGCGCAGCTTATTTTTTTTGAAAGAAGCCAATGGAGCGGCGTTGCATTTACGCAGCC
>JAYTHI010000207.1:0-4188 GCA_043732685.1 Ferruginibacter sp.
AAGTTGATGAATACAGAAAAATGTCGCCATAATTTTTCCGCTACCAAACCGGTTAACCAGTAATCCCGCCCAGTTAGTCCATCTGTTAAAGCTTGCTTGCTAAAATAATAAGCTTCTGATCCAAATTTCCATTTCCCTTCCACCTCGTACACCAGCGCCGCATTTAGCCTGTGCTTTGGAGTAAGTGGTTTTTGGGTGATGGATCCGTTGCTGTGAAGCTTGGCATCGGTGTAAGTGTAGCCCAAATAAAGCGCCAGTTCACCGAGCCCGATTTTTATATTTGTTTCTGCACCTTTAGTGGAAATATGACCGCTGCTATTTTGTAACTGTAATAAATTATTTTGTACCGCTACAAGGGATAAAGGATTGTTGAGGTAAGTAAAAAAGAAAAACTGGTTGAAACTAAGGGTAAATTTATCCAGCTTTATTTTATAATTGACATCCCAATTTGCCCCATAGCTTCGCTCCATTTTATTTTGAGAAACCCTAACCGGCAGAATATTTTTATACAATAACTTTTCCGTTTCTTCTGTAAAAATAGTAGGGGGCTTATAGCCAAAGCCTGCACCAATACGGCTGGTAAACCCTGGTGCTATTTTAAACAGTGTTGAAATACGTGGTAGTAATGCACCGCCATAGCCATTAACATAATCATATCGAAGCCCGGTTTCAAGCGTTAGCCAGCTGGTGGCATTCCATGTATTTTGTACAAATATTCCCACTGTATTTTGCTGGTAATCCCTGACTGGAACAGTGGTTTCGGGTATTTCTTTAAACTGATCGGTTAATGCATTTGCGCCGATAACCCAATCGCTGGCGGGCCTTTTATTGATATAACTCGCTTCAGAAAAACTGCTGTATTGGGTGCCATTAAAACTATATCCATTACTGTTGATAATGCGGTTAAAATAGCCTGCACTATTTTTTATGGTGAGGGTACTGTTGTTATTTATTTTATAGTTGAAGCTTAACTGGGTTGCAAATCGTTGTGTTTTATTGCGTTCAAAATAACTATGGCTGCTATCACCTTTGCCGGCGATGAACAGCATATCTCCACCCAGCCTGTTTTCCACTGTAGTGTTGATACCAAAATTGATTGTTGTTTTTTGTCCCAGGTACAAAAATAATTTTGGGTTAAAGGTATAGCGTTCAAATTTTGGTATGGCGGAAAAGATATTATTGGCAGGGTCGTAAGCATTATTGCTATTGCGAGAAACAAATAATGTAACGCCGGTACGTTTAAATTTTTCACCATAAAAACCACTCAAATCGAAGCCGCCGCCGGTAGTAGCGTTAAGGTTAACATTTAATTCTTTTTTAGCCGTCGGAATTTTTGTGATCAGATTTATTAAGCCGGCAATGGCTCCTCCGCCATACAAAGTAGAAGAAGCTCCTTTAATAATTTCCACCTGCCGCAAATCAAGCGGCGGTGTTTGCAATAAACCAAGCCCACTGGCCGCTCCAGCATAAATGGGAAAGCCATCTTTTAAAATTTGCGTGTAACGCCCATCTAAACCTTGTATGCGAATGCTGGCATTGGCACTGGTAGCGGAGGTTTGCTGCGTTTGTATTCCGGTACTTTCCGACAATAACATCCTTATATCACCGGGCCGCATGGTGGCTTCTTCCTGTACTTCCTCCCCTTCGATCACTTCAATACGGGTGGGCGTATTTTTGATACTGCGGTTACTGCGGGTACTGCTGATGATGACTTCATTTAATTCTTTGGCATCCGGAACCAAAAAAAAGATAAGTTCATTCGCACTGGCCGGCGGAAACACCACAAACTTTGCGGTCTTTTTATACCCAATGCTGCTTACTTCAATTAACTGCTTTCCTGTGGGAATATTTTTAAAAAAGTATTGTCCGGAATCATTGCTGGTGGCGGATAATTTCAACCGATCAATTTCAATGGTTGCACCGGGTATGGATTGCCTGGTGGTTTCGTTTTTGATGCAAATTTTTATGGTCTGTGCCCTGGTCAAAAAAGGGAATAATAATAAAAACGGTAAGAAATATTTCATCTATAAAATTGAATTACTAAAAAATAAAGATCCCATCCCTTTTAAAAAGGATAAAAATAGTATTGCATTCAGGAATTAATCAGATGCGAAAACTATGGATGAAAATAAAATGCTTTACCCAGAAAAAGGTAAAATATTTAACAGGAGAATAGGGTGTGAGGAAAATTGTTGGGCAGCAAAGGCTGATTTAATTTTAACGGTTCCTTTTTTATTAATCGTTACAAATTGTTCGATCTCGCTTGAAGCAATTTTTGTTATTTCGGTAACCGTAATTTGCTCCGCAGGTTTCCAGGAAGATTGTTCTACCAGTGACAATAAAAATAATAGCAGCCCCGCCATTAAAACTACCTGCCGGATATGTTTGGTTTTTAAAAATGGAATGGTTAACAGGTAGCTTTTTAAGCAACTCATTCTTTCAACCGTGCCAACAAAAAAATTAAATAAGGTGGATAAAATATTGCCCTTAGTTTTGTTAGAAGGCAGTTTTACCTGCCGTATAGTTTTAAAACTAAACAACAGCATTTCTACCAAAATTGATAGTAATAATTTACCTATTTCTTTTATTTGCTGCATGATGTTGTTAGATCACGAAGGTAGTTTAATGAAAACAAATGCTGGTTTCTTTAAAAACTTAATTTTTTTAACCCGTAATTTTTTAGATCAAGTACCACCAGCGTATTGGTATTTACAGGCAAGCCAACCATTATTTTTATCGCCTGGTCGCAAAGCATTGAACCAACCACTCCGGTAACAAAACCCATTACCCCGTTTTCGCTGCAGTTGGGAACATTCTCCGGTGGCTCGGGATAAATATCCCGAAGATTTTTGCTACCCTGGTAATTAAACACGGCTAACTGACCTTCAAAATTTAAGATGCTGCCAAATACAAGGGGCTTGTTTAACTGCACACAAACATCATTAACAAGGTAACGGGTTAAAAAATTATCTGAACCATCTACCACCATATCAAACTGTTTTATTATTTCCGATGCATTGGATTCTTGCAGTCGTTCATTAAAAACAAGGCAATTCACATACGGGTTCATCAGCCTCAATTTCTCCGCAGCAGTGGGGGCTTTATACTTACCCAAATCCGCAGCAGTAAATAATATCTGCCGGTGCAGGTTGTGAATTTCTACCACATCAAAATCAACAATACCTACAGTGCCCACTCCGGCTGCTGCCAGGTATTGTAGTACGGGGCAGCCCAGCCCACCGGCACCAACTACCAGTACTTTCGCTTTTTTTATTTTTATTTGTCCTTCTGCTCCAATGTCTGTTACCATTAGTTGCCTGCTGTAACGGTTTATTTCTTCGAGCGTAAAATCAGCCATATTTAATAATTTTTATCCCAGTCTTTCCAAACCGGTTCATACCCGTTTGCAGTAATCATCGCCGCAACGGTTGCCGGACTGCGTTCATCACTTATTTCAAATTGTTCCAGCGATTCTTTATCTACGCTGTACCCACCGGGGTTTGTTTTTGAACCGGCGCTCATGGTAGTGGTGCCCAGTTTAACGAGGTTATCCCGAAAATTTTCTGATTCTCTGGTAGAGATAGAAATTTCGATTTCCTCATTCCAGATCCGGTAAGCACATAACAACTGCACCAACTCTTTATCGTTGATATCAAAATTGGTAAGATCAACCCCTTCAGCCGGACGAATGCGTGGGAAGGCAATGGAATATTTTGTTTGCCAGTAAGTTTTTTGTAAGTAGTCGAGGTGCATGGCGCAAAAGAAAGAATCAGTACGCCAGTCTTCCAAACCCAATAAAACGGCCAGCCCAATTTTATGCATGCCTGCAGCTCCAATCCTGTCGGGTGTTTCAAGCCGGTAATTAAAATTCGCTTTTTTCCCTTTCAGGTGATACTCCTTATATTTTTCACGGTGGTAGGTTTCCTGGTACACCAAAACGGCGTTTACACCTGCCTGTTGTAACTGCGCATACTCCACCTTTGAAAGCGGTTGCACTTCTATAGAAATATTAGCGAATTGCGGCTTGATGAGTGCAATGGCATTTAAAAAATAATCTACATGAACGGTATGATTTGACTCTCCGGTTACTAATAAAATATGGTTAAAGCCATTTGCCTTGATCACATTTATTTCTTCCAGAATTTCACCGGCAGTCAGGGTCTTACGTTTTATTTTATTATCCAGACT
>JAYTHI010000208.1:0-4188 GCA_043732685.1 Ferruginibacter sp.
GCAGCTGGATCTTTTCTGATTTTTTGTTCCTGCAAGCCTACATTCAAAAACAAACCACTTAAAGCCCTTTCGGTAACATATGCGGTAAGGTCGGTATTAATTTTAGCCGCAGAAAAAGAATTGTAGGCGGAGAAAACACTTTTCCAATATTTTGTAGCATCGGTTTTAATTAGTGAAGCCTCAATAACCGGTCTGAATTGTTCTGTTAACTGCGCTGTGGTGGAAGTCTTTAAATAATCGGTGGCTGCAAAATCACCCCCTCTTAGTATTTGTAACCCATCGGTAACACTCATTGTCTTAATTGCATTGAAAAATATAGTTCCCACTCCGCTTGCCGCATCTTCAGCAGCCCTGTTCATTGATAATACGGCTTTATCTACCAGAGAACCCATACCCACACCCCTTAAAGTTTTTTCAACTTTCTGTGCTTCAGCAGGCATTAAAATCTTTATAGCTGCATCCTTAAAAAAACCATTGGCGGTTCCAAGTTTTTTAGTAGCACTATCGGTACCAACTCGTAAAGCTTCTTTTAAACCGCTAATAATATCCTCGTTGCTTAATCCCTTTCCGGTGGCCCCGGTTGAAGCTTTATCCCAAATACTTTTGCCGGATGTGGTATCTTTTTTAGTTACTTTATTAAGAAGCCCTTTTAAACCCTGCGCCTGCAGGATATTTATCAGTAAAAAGGTTACAGTAAGGGTAAGAATTATTTTTTTCATATAAAATTTTGAATGATGTGACAAATTTACCTCGGGTGGGTTTAATATGGTCCAATTAGTTTTTATCTTTAACGTAATTAACAATTTGTATGGTATGCCACAAGTATCGTTTTGGGAAAAAAATAGTTTTTTTGCACCACAGGATGTTATCATCGTAGGTAGCGGATTTACAGGCCTTTGGAGTGCTTTACATTTAATAGAAAAATATCCGGATTACAAAATAACCGTATTGGAAAGAGGACCAATACCAACCGGCGCAAGTACGCGCAACGCTGGTTTTAGCTGTTTTGGAAGTCCGGGCGAACTACTTGGTGATGTAGAATTGATGGGAGAAGACAATATGTGGAAATTGGTTGAAATGCGCTACAAAGGTTTGCTTGAAATTAGAAAATATTTTAGCGATGATACCATAGATTACGATGCTTGCGGAGGGTATGAATGTTTTAGCCCTGCTGCCGCTGACTGGAATAACTGCCTTTCGAAAATTGATTGGCTGAACCAGGGTTTAGAAAACATTACCAAAACTCCCGAATTATTTAAAATAAGAGATGAAAAAATAAAAGATTTTGGTTTTAAAGGATTTGAACATCTAATTGCCAACCCCTTGGAAGCCGGCCTACAACCTGCTAAATTAATACTGGCATTATTGAAAAAAGTGGTTGGACTGGGGGTAAAAGTTTTAACCGGCATGCAGGTAGAAGAATACCAAAGACATACAGGTAGCATTGAGCTTTCTGTGCGTTACGGATTTGGTAAGGAGGAAGGCTTAAATTTTACGACCAACCAATTGTTAATATGTACCAATGCGTTTACAAAACACTTATTACCGGGGGTAGATATTATACCCAATCGCGGACAGGTAGTAATAACCGCACCAATAAAAGACCTTGCTATAAAAGGTACTTTTCATTTTGATAAAGGTTATTATTATTTTAGAAATGTTGGAAACCGATTATTATTGGGCGGGGCAAGAAACGCAGCTTTTGAGGCAGAAAATACTACAGAGATGCACACTACAATCCTGATCGAAAAAGCATTAGAAGATTTTATTACTAATCATTTATTACCCGACACAAATTTTACAATAACAGATAAATGGAGTGGCATTATGGCCATGGGAACCGAAAAGGAACCGATTGTAAAAATGCTGGAACCTGGTGTATTTTGTTGCATCAGAATGAATGGTATGGGGGTTGCGCTTGCACCAATTGCTGCTAAGGAGGCAATTAATTTGATGAGCAGCTAAAAAATTTATTGCTTTATAAATTTTGAGGTTATTGTAGTATTACCATCCGTTATAGAAACTATATAAATTCCATTAGCCATTGTTGCAATATTGACAGTTGTTTTAACAGCAACCAGCGAAGCAGTAAATATTTTGTAGCCGGAAACCGAAAAAATGCTAATACTTTTTTTATTGGCGATACTTCCATTTTTATAATCGATACTAAGGAGTGTCGTGGCAGGATTTGGATAAATTATTGCCGAAAAGTATCCTGCCTTATTTATAGTAATGGGTTTTAAATTTATTGCAGTACTATCTGCAACACCATCCGGTAAGGCACCGCCTTGTGCCAGGGTACTGTCGCAGGCATAAGATAGCAGGAAAGAATTGCGCATATTATTTCTGGCAAATAAAGCCCTCATGCGTTGTTTTTGACCATAGGTAAACAAGTTCATACACCCGTCATCTGTAAAATCCATATAATTCATAAAAAGATCACCGTTGGCATTTGGGGAGCAGTTACCAACATGCGGAAACGTTGGACAACCATAATTAAAATATTGTTGGGTGGGTGTATCCTCTACCCCATCGGTACCACAAATTGCATCTCCCCAAATATGTTTTAATCCAAGCCAGTGGCCAATTTCATGAGTTGCAGTACGGCCCTTGTTAAACGGGGCACGTAAATTTCCAACTGTTCCAAATACAGAATAACTTATTACTACACCATCGGTAATAGCTGGAGCTCCGGGTAAACTTGAATAGCCCAAAGTTCTTCCGCTAAGGTTACAAATCCAAATGTTTAAGTAACGTTTACTATCCCATGGATTATCACCACCCAAGGTCGAATTTTTAACACCATCTGTAAGGTCAAAATTATCTGCAGTAGTGTATTTTCTTAATACACCACTTGTCCTTCTTCCCTGTGGATCTACCTGCGCTAAACAGAATCTAATTCTAGTATCCGCTGCCAATGAAGCAAATACTGCAGGGGTATTTATTGCATCTTTATTGGTATGACTATAATCTTCGTTTAAAACTTTTAATTGAGATTGAATTTGCTCCATGGAAATATTTTGGTCGCCTGTTTTATACAAAACATGCATAACAACAGGCACATATATTATTTCATCCTTTGTTGTGTCTCTCGATGAAGCGGCAAATGAAGTTTTGGTTACTGCAGTAATTTGTGCTTCTGCAATGGCATATTGCTTTGCTAATGCCGGATTTTTAGCAATAATTGCCTGGGTATAATTGCTGGTACCGCATACCCGCTGGGCCTGAGCAATAAATGAAATTTGACTAAAAACGATTAAGATCCCTAAAATTGTCCGCATAAAAATAATTACAGGTCTAAAAATTAATTTGACTTTAGGGGTATAAGAATTACACTAACAAAAAAAATGGAAATTAAAAAGATGGCTGGATTATGAGGTCTCAGAAAAATATTCGTTTCGTGGTAAGGGTAAAATTTTCAGTTTCTAAGATTAAACAAATATAGACTGTTTTTTTATTCAACCAAAATATTTAAAGGTGTTCAGTCATTAATAGATACCAATAAAATAAATATGTGTAGAATGAATTAAAAATATTTCCCAATAATAAAAATTATGAGAAAGTTAAGGATGGATATATTAAGTTTTCTTATGCTTTTTTTAAATCCCCATTTTTGGCAATTTTTTATGAAGGATTTTCTGAAACTAATTAGTATAATCAATTGAAATATTATTAATTATAAAAAAATTAGCAAATTGTTTTCTTTGTGGGAACGCACTAAATATTTGAGTATATAAAATATTTGACGAATTTTATTCAAAATACATATTTTAAAATAATAGTTTTAAAATGCTTTAAAATTCGATAATGGTTATTTTTTACCCTCCCAAAAACAATATCCATCCTGCAAATAATTTAAAGAAACTGAGATAATTATATACCAATATCCTGGGGTTATGTAGGATAAATTGATGCTCAAAAACGAAAATTTATGGCGTTTCTCTAAAAAAATAAACACTTTTAAAATATCCAAATAGAAAAATGCATTTTAAAAATAACTAAATAGGAGAGGAAATATACAAAGAAACCCGGCAATGCTAATGCTGATTTTTATAGCATTTCAGCAAAATTTTACAAGCTCTGGACCGATAGCCATTGGCGGCACGTATCATATGGTAAGTCAGCACCCTAATGAAGGATCTTTAAAATTTAGTTAATAAATAAGCAGAAAAAGTATTTGTTATAATA
>JAYTHI010000209.1:0-4187 GCA_043732685.1 Ferruginibacter sp.
AAATCCATCTCTTTCAATGGTAAAACGAACTTGTTCGCTACCCGGAGTAATGGTAAATTCAGATTTTAATTTTAATCCCTTATCGGTAACCTGCTGAGCAAGACTAACGGCACGGCTAATATCTTCATAACTGCTGTTAGTGCAACTTCCTATTAAACCAACTTCAATTTTTGTAGGCCATCCGTTTGCGGCAGCAGCTTCTTTCATTTTTGAAATAGGGGTTGCCAAATCTGGTGTAAACGGACCGTTTAAATGAGGCTCCAGCGTATTTAGGTCAAGCTCAATAACCTGATCAAAATATAGTTCCGGGTTAGCATAAACTTCCGCATCACCAGTTAAATGCTCGGCTATCAAATCTGCCGCAGCAGCAATTTCTGCCCTGCCGGTTGCGCCTAAATAACGGCTCATGCTTTTATCGTAACCAAATAAAGATGTGGTTGCACCAACCTCTGCACCCATGTTGCAAATGGTTCCTTTACCTGTACAACTCATGCTGGTAGCGCCTTCTCCAAAATACTCGACAACAGCTCCGGTACCGCCTTTTACCGTTAATATTCCGGCTACTTTTAAAATAACATCTTTAGGTGCCGTCCAGCCATTTAATTTCCCGGTTAATTTAATACCAATTAATTTAGGCATTTTTAATTCCCAGGCTAACCCGGCCATTACATCACAAGCATCTGCACCACCAACACCTATTGCAATCATCCCAAGGCCACCGGCATTTACGGTATGACTGTCGGTACCAATCATCATTCCGCCGGGGAACGCATAATTTTCCAACACAACCTGGTGAATAATACCTGCACCGGGTTTCCAAAAACCAATACCATATTTATTACTAACAGAGGCTAAAAAATCATATACTTCACTACTTTCATGCACAGCCCTGTCAAGGTCGATATTACTGTTAACTTTTGCTTCAATCAGGTGATCACAATGAACAGTAGATGGTACAGCAACCTTTGTTCGGCCGCTCTGCATAAATTGCAACAAAGCCATTTGAGCTGTTGCATCCTGCATTGCCACTCTATCCGGTGCAAAATCTACATATGTTTTTCCACGTTCAAAGGCAGTTGTAGCATCTCCCTGCCAAAGATGGGCGTATAATATTTTTTCGGTAAGGGTTAAGGGTTTACCAACCGTGGTACGCGCTGCACTAATGCGGGTGCCAAAATTTGCGTAAACCTTTTTGATCATTTCAATGTCGAACGCCATGCTAAATATATTTTATGTGAAAATATTCCTTGGCCAGCTATAAGTAAATGGATTGGTATTTGATATAAACCTGGTCAGGAAGTTGCTAAATTACAAAAATTGAATCAGTCATAAAAGACAAACTTATTTGAATGTAAAATTTTATTTTTAAATTAGCATTATGAATCGTTTTAAACATTTTATTGAGTGGCAGGTATTTGGCGTTTGCAGCGCCATTGGAGAAAAAATGGGAATTGCCACCTCCACCATTAGAAAAAATTTTATTTACATCTCTTTTATAACAATGGGGTCACCAATAATATTTTACTTGTTTGTGGCTTTTTGGATGAATATAAAAAGGTGTATCCTTAATGCCAGACGCAACCCGCTTAGATACCTTTAGTCAATTTAATTTTTAATTCTCTACTATTCTCCTTTAATTATGGTTGTGTTAAATATCAATCATGTAGATTATACCGTACTTCTAAAAGATATTTCTACCAAATATAATATTCCATTAACCGGCAATAATTTGCTTACCCTTCCTCCTTCTATTGGTAAAGGTTATTTAAAAACCGTACAACTTCATAATGGTCTTCAGGCAATGTTAATTGATTTGGATTTTAACTATTCGTTTATCACCATCAGGGAGCAGGCTGATAATTGTGCATTTGTACTTCATTTTGATGATTTAATGGTTAATGGTTCAGCTAATTATTTAGTGGATGGAGAAACTTTAAAAAAAACTAATACCCGTGTAACCCTTGCCAGACTTACTTCTAACATGTATTTAAATTCAGAAGAAATTCCTCCGCTGGCACAATTTAAAGCGATCAAAATATTATTTGATGAAAACTGGTTAAAAAAATACCTCGGATTATCTTCCAATACTACGGTGTTAAAAACATATTTATCCTTAAAGACGGCCAGTTTTGAAATTGAACAAATGGATGAAGCATACCTAGGCTTAACTAATGAAATATGGACCTCAAATATTAACGACCCGCTGCAAGACATCTATATAGAAAATAGGATAAACTTATTGATTGAAAGATTTTTTACCCGTTTGCACAGCAATGATAAATTGTTGTTAAGTGTAAATTTAACGGATGATGAATTAGAAAGGTTGGTGACAATTGAAAATATATTGGTGGGCGATTTTAGTATTGCCCCTCCAACAATTGATGCATGTTGCAGGATTATTTCTATGAGTAAAACAAAACTCAAAATTAGTTTTAAAAAAGTGTATGGTTTAAGCATGTTTGTGTATTACCAAAAACAACGGATGAAAAAAGCAGGAGAATTGCTGGTAAGTGGAACGCATAATATCAATCAAACCGCTAAAGCAGTTGGCTACCAAAATGTTTCAAATTTTATAGTGGCCTATCAAAAACATTTTTTGATATTGCCTGTGACCGTTAAGCAAATAGATTGTTTAACTGAAATATAATTTATAAATTGGGGTTCACTTATTTTTATTGAAAGGTGTTTACGCTTAAAAAATATATTTTGCTTCAGATTACCTACAAATACTCAGATCACGATGCATATTTTAAAACACTTGCCTCAGCATACGAAACAACGCCTGAAAACAACACCATACTACTTCCGCCAAACATTGGTACCGGTTACACTAAAATACTACACTTGCCTAACGGACTTCAGCTATTGGTTACCGAAAGTGTTCTGAATACGGATGTTCACATTTTTAGGGAACAATCTACCCTACAGTCCTATACGCTTAGGTTTGATCAGATTAGTAACCTCAAAAATTTCAGGCTTGAAATTGATGAAGATCTTTTAAAAGAGGAAGATAAATTTTATTCCGGCGCTATTTTAACGAGTTCGCGTGTTGATTTTGGTTTTACGGCAAATGCAGGCAGCGAATCGAGAAGTATTAATATTCATTTTACGGAAGATTGGTTCAACAAATTTTCGGGGGTGAAAACAACTGATAATTTTATGCAAAAATACCTGGAATTAAAAACGGCTGCATTTACTTTTGAGGTGCTGAACATTGAATACCGTGAAATAATGGAAGAAATTTTTGAACTGAAAGAAAATCATCCCATTTATAAAACAGTTATCCAAAATCGCATAATGCTGCTGCTTGAAAAGTTTTTAAGAAATGTTTTTAATAAAATGAACAATGAGGCAATCAGCGTAAAGGAGTCTGAAATAAAAAGGTTGATGCAGGTTGAATCTCTATTGGTAGCAAATTTTTCTATAAAACCACCGGTAATGCAAGAATTAATGCGGATTGGATTAATGGGAGAAACCAAATTGAAAGCCTGCTTTAAAAAAACCTATGGCTTAAGTCCCTACGAATATTACCAAAAAAGCAGAATGCTTAAGGCAAGGCAATTACTAAATACCCGAAAATACGCTGTTACAGAAGTTGGTACCCAATTAGGCTTTAAAAACTTAAGCAATTTTACTATCGCCTATAAAAAAGCTTTTAAGGTACTGCCAAGCAGTATCAATTAAAAAATAATAAAATGTTTACAATTAGTGGAATGACTTCTACAGATATGTAATTATTTTCTACTACGTTATCTTTAATGAACAATAAATACATTACTTACAAGCAGGTCCCGTTTTATTGTCCTTACTATGATTTTGTACTTATCAATACATGTTTACCACTAAAATCACTAATAATAATCCCGATATTATCGGGATTATTATATTAAAAATATTTTATTTATTATTATTAGTATTTCCAGAAACTTACTTAATATTTTGGGAGCAATAAATAGATACCAATCAAAACAGTAAAAGTGCATAATTTTCCGATCCCAATAGCATTTTACAGCAACTGCAGGAAGTATTATTTTAATACTTTCTGCAAGCTGGATGCGATAAAATTTAGCCCAATAAAAATTTAATAGAATTAGGTAGATCATTCGCAAACCTGCTATCTTAAGCTGTTTTTTATCTTTTTAATTAAGCGGATTAAAAAACATAACGGTCATTAAGTAACCTTGGTT
>JAYTHI010000210.1:0-4146 GCA_043732685.1 Ferruginibacter sp.
GCAAACAGACAAAACAATAATGCTTATTAAATTAACAATCCTAAAAAACAATATCAAAAACTACTTCATTATTACCTCTTTTTACTTTAACCTTTGTAGCATCTCCTTTATTAAATTTGTTTAAAGTAGTCATATAAGATTGTAAGTCGGAAACAGCATATTCGCCCATTTGAATTATAATGTCTCCTGCCATTATTCCAACTTTCTGCGCCACCTTTCCTTCACTTATCCCATCAGCCCTAACCCCAATTCCGCTAAATGCATAATCAGGCATTATGCCTAATGTTACCTTAAAACTTGTGTTGCCGTCCATAATTTTTTCTTTTGTTTTGGTAAAAATAAGTTTATCCTTTTTATCTAAGTTTTCAATTAATTTATAAATAAATTTTATAACCATTAATTCGCCGGTATAATTTATTTTATTGGCATCATCAGTAGGTTTATGATAATCGCTGTGTAAACCGGTAAAAAAATACAATACGGGTATATCTTTTCTATAAAAAGAGGTGTGGTCACTTGGACCGGTGCCGCTGCTATCAATTTTTATATGAAAATAAGTATCCGGTGCATTAATTACCTGGCTCCAAACAGGCGAAGTGCCAAAACCCCCAATTATAAGTCCATGGGTACTGTCATTCAGTCTGCCAACCATATCCATGTTCAGCATGTAATTAATTGAAGAAAGGTCAACAGTAGGATGTTCCGTGAAATATTTAGAACCAAACAGTCCTAATTCTTCTCCCGAAAAACAGGTGAAAAGGTAATTATTGTGTTTGTATTTTGATGCCTTCAGCAGCTTTGCCAATTCCACTACAGCGGCTGTTCCACTGGCATTATCATCTGCCCCGTTGTGTATTTCCGGTACAGTACCCCTAAACAAAGAGGTATTGTCTTCCCCAAATCCCAGGTGGTCGTAATGCGCTCCGATTATTACCGTTTTTGCAGCATTATTATTAATAAATCCAATTACATTATGCCCAATTCTATTTGCCTCAATAATTTCAATTTTCATCCTGATATCCAAAGAGGCAGTTTCATCTTTTAAATATTTTTGTTTTGCTGCCTTTTTAATATAAATAACAGGAATAGGGGATGTCGCTGATTTTTGTTTTGGTTCAAAATTCAGTTCATCATCAATAATGGCCGAATTAAATAGGATAAGCGCTGTGGCAGTTTTTTTGGCAGCATCAGCAACTTTGGATTTAAGGGATGCTGTCAAATCAAAATGCGGATCATTTTTATGCGCTTCCAGTAAATCTTTTAGATCATAAAACCAGGGCGTTCCATTTTCTTGTAATGATACCGATGCAGTGGAATTTAAGGTGGCATTGTTGCTGAAGGATAAAGGAAAATAATCTGTGAAAAGGGTAAGTGTATTTCCATTTAAGGAAAGGTAACTATCGGCCGTTACTTTTTTGCCATCCTGCACATCAAATGGTTGCAGGTAACTATTATTGTCTCCCCCGGGTGATAAACCTGCACCTTTAAATGCGTTCACCAAATATTCATACGCAAGTTTTTCTCCGCCAGTACCGGTTCTTCTGCCTTGCAGACTATCACTTGCCAAATAATTAATTTCGCTTTGTAAATTGGATATAATTAATTTATCTGACTTTTTTAATTTTTGTGCGCTTACAATTTGGGCTGAAAATAGGATACAATAAAGAAAACGTTTCATACAATGTTTTATTGAATAATTGTAAAGGTATCTACACAAAGGGTATTGAACTAAATAAAACTTAAATTCCTTACATCCTAAATAATGCTGCAATTTGTAAAAACTAGTGCAATATTCAAACAATTTTTAAGCCATAATTATTACCATCAAAACTTTGGCGTTAAATTAGGCGCCAACTTTTAAATTTTTTTTAAAAGTATAACCAAGGTCAATTATTTGATTTTTGCTTTTCGCTTACGAAAAAATTTATCCTGGTAATCCTATTTTCGTTTAGGAATTACAGTCGCATTTTTAATAAAAATTTTTGATTATTGAACTGAACAGACTGGTTATATTGGTTTTATTTTTTCCGCATAGCGTTTAACAAACTTCCGATATCGTAACCGCGCATTGCTTTTAGCTATTATTTTTGCACTCAGTTTTGACAAAAAAAATCAACATAGCATTAGTAGGTAATCCCAACAGCGGCAAAAGTTCTTTGTTCAATGTGCTCACAGGCCTTAACCAAAAAGTAGGTAATTTTCCGGGTGTTACTGTTGATAAAAAAACAGGCAATTGTGCAATTTCAGATACGCTTTCGGCTACCATTATAGATTTACCGGGTACTTATAGTTTATATCCTAAACGTGCAGATGAATGGGTAGCTTATAAAGTTTTATTGAAACAGGATGCGGATATAAAGCCTGATATGGTTTTGCTGGTGGCAGATGCCAGTAACCTGAAGCGGAATTTGTTATTCTGCTCCCAAATAATAGACCTTAAAGTGCCGGTAGTATTAGGTCTTAGCATGATGGATCTTGCAGGAAATAAGGGTACGCAAATTGATATTGCAGGGTTAGAAAGAGAGTTGGGCGTTCCGGTAGTAATTATTAATCCGCGCAAGGGAAAAGGTATACCCCAATTAAAAAAAATTATTGAACAAACTGCAGCAAGTTATATTGTTTCGCCACGCGAGTTTGTAAATAATTTAGGCCTTGCCGAACAGCCTGTGGCAGCTGTTAAACAATTGTTACCCGGTATTAGCGATTATACAGCTTTGCATTACCTCATCAATCACGAACATTTTAAATTAGGGACTAATTTTCAGGATAAGATCGAAGCAATTGAAGTGGCGCATAAGTTTAACCCAACGCGTACGCAGGCCGAAGAAATAATGCAGCGGTATACCCGCATCAAACACATCATGCAACAAACGGTGGTTGAAAACGATCCGTTAAAAAAAGCATTGTTTACCGAAAAATTAGATAATATTTTATTAGACAGAAAATGGGGATACCTCATTTTATTGACTGTATTATTTCTATTGTTTCAAAGCGTATTTTGGGTGGCGCAATACCCGATGGATTTTATTGAATGGGTCTTTGGACAACTAAGCGGCTTTTTAAGCAGCCATTTGCCTGTGGCATGGTGGAGCGATCTGTTTATAAACGGCGTGGTGGCAGGACTTAGTGGCATAATGGTTTTTGTACCGCAAATAATGATTTTGTTTGGTTTAATAACCCTTTTGGAAGATACCGGTTACATGGCGCGCATTAGTTTTTTAACGGATAAGCTAATGCGTAAGGTAGGGCTGAATGGTAAAAGTGTAATGCCCATGATTAGTGGATTAGCCTGCGCCGTACCCGCAATAATGAGTGCAAGAAATATTGAAAATAGAAAGGAACGTTTACTAACCATAATGATTACCCCATTAATGAGTTGCAGCGCAAGATTGCCGGTGTACACTATTTTAATAGCGTTGGTTATACCCTCAAAATTATATTTTGGTTTTGTAAGTGTGCAGGGTTTGGTTATGATGGCCTTATATCTTTTAGGCACCGTTATGGCCCTGATCGTTTCCTTTGTAATGAAGTGGTTCATCAACATTAAAGAGAAAAGTTTTTTTATTTTAGAATTACCCGTTTACCGTGCACCGCGATGGAAAAATGCATTGACTACCATGGTGGAAAAAGCCAGGATCTTTGTGTTTGAGGCAGGGAAGGTAATTATGGTAATAAGCTTGCTGCTATGGGTGCTTAGTACTTTTGGCCCTGCAAAAAATATGGCGGGTGTTACCACTAAATATGAACAGCTGATTAAACAAAATCCTGCGCAGGAAATTGATTTAAATAAACATAGAAAAACAGAATTATTACAAAATTCTTTCGCCGGTATATTGGGTAAAACCATTGAGCCGGTTATTCGTCCCCTCGGGTACGACTGGAAAATTGGTATTGCACTAATAACTTCTTTTGCGGCACGCGAAGTATTTGTAGGCACAATGGCAACATTATACAGTGTGGGTGAAGATGCTGATAAAAACACCAGCACTTTAAGAGAGAAAATGAACGCTGCTGTACGCCCGGATGGTACTAAAGTATATAATTTGGCAACAGGTTTATCACTCCTGGTATTTTACGTTTTAGCCATGCAATGCATGAGCACCCTTGCTGTTGTAAAAAGAGAAACCCGCAGTTGGAAATGGCCTG
>JAYTHI010000211.1:0-4125 GCA_043732685.1 Ferruginibacter sp.
TATTGTTGAATTACGCGGTATTGGTGTATTAGTACCAAAACTTATTGTTGCAGGAACACACCCATTTGGTTTAGAAACCCCGCCTGTAGTAGCTATTGGTCTTACATTAATAGTAATATTTGCCACGGCTGAACAGCCTTTATCTGTGGTAGTAGTAAGCGTTACATTTTTAGATCCGAAATTAGAAAAAGGGTGAGAAATAGCGCTGGTTGCCAGATTGGATATAGGCGAACTATCTGCAAAATTCCACTGATAATTAGTAATGTTGCCGGTACCGGAGCCTGTAAAATTAATTGACCCAGGCTGACAAATATAGTTTCTATCTACTGCTATTGAAGCAGTTACCGCGGGATTTATTACCACTACTTTTGAAACACTTACACTATTGGTATTCGAGTAGATAGCAATCAATTTTACAGTATAACTGCCGGCAATGCTGTAACTGGCAGATTGGCTGGGCTGGTCTCCAAAAGTTCCATTGCCAAAGTCCCACAAAAAGGAAGTAGGATTACCACTGGAAGTTTGTGTAAATGTTACGGTTGAAGGAGTGCAAAAGATATTATTTGGGGAGGAAATACTAAAATCGGCTGTCTGGCAATTTGCCGAATCAGCAGCAAAAAAAAATAAAACTAAAAATAAAAACTTGATCATTTTGCAGGATTCAATAATTTAAATATTTTATTTGGTGGTTTATAGAATATTCAACTTCAATTGGAATTTTCTTGATTTAAGAAAGGGGTAAATTCATTAGTAAAAGTAACGGATTTAAGCGTTTGATTAAGAAACATTATCCCTAAAGACCAAGTTAAACCTTCCTAAGGGGAATACAAATTTTATACTAAAAATCTTAAATGGACATTAATGAAGGTATAACTGTCTAATAATTAGTTATACATTATAATACAGTGAATGTTCAAACAACAATTTAAAGTAGTCCATAACAAAATTATTCATTAATATTTTATTAAAACTTTCGAAGTTTTATTTAGAATGTTTATAAAATGATCAAACCTGATTGATAAAAAAATATCAAATATTACACAACAAACCATCCCATTTACATTTTATGCCAGCAGAAAAATAACAAAATAATTATTAAGAAAAAAACCTAAAAAAACCTAAAACAAAAAGTATGCTCAATATTTAAATATTTCGGATTGATCAACGTTTCACTACCGTAAAAGTAAACCCCAACAGTAAATAATTAAACCAACAGCCTTTTATTAATATACAAATTTTAATATTTTAAGGATATTTTTATTTGGTGTTTATTATTTAATTTTATTTTACGCTAAACTGGATTCTGGATCAATAACCATTTATCCACATTAATACCTGTTTATTTTGAAACAATGGTAATTTTTGCAGGTTGTAAACCAGCTGAACTGGCATTTAATTGGATAGCACCCTTTGTATTACCTGATTGTATTATTGCCAGGCAAATGCCGTTAAAAGCCATTCGTTTGTTATCCTGAAATTTTTCCATACTTGTCTGGTTGCCATTGTCTACCGCACGCAAACTACCTGCTCCGCTTACGGTAAAATTAACAAGGTTCATAGCATCAGGTACAAGGTTACCTTTATGATCCAACACCTTTACGGTAATAAAACACAGGTCTTCACCATCAGCAGTAATACTATTTCTATCAGTAGTCAATTCAATTTTATAGGCCTTTTCAGCTGTTGACACTTCTTCGTTTAAAACAATTTTACCATTTTTTCTGCTTACGGCTTTAAGCGTACCAGGCTCAAATTTTAAACGCCACATCACATGCAAACCATCCCCTTCTTTCTTTTTTACACCAACAGATCTTCCATTTAAAAACAATTCTACTTCATCGGCATTGTTATAATATGCCCATACATCAACAGTTTGGCCTAGAGTCCAGTTCCAATGCGGCAGCAGGTGTAAAACAGGTTTATTTGTCCAAACGGATTGGTATAAATAATAAGCATCTTTAGGAAAACCTGCCAGATCAATAATACCAAAATAGCTGCTTCTTGCCGGCCAGGGGTATGGTGTAGGCTCGCCAATATAATCAAAACCTGTCCAGACAAACATTCCTGAAACATGCTTATATTTCTCCAGTACTTTTAAGCTTTCCTCATGTGTACTACCCCAGGGTGTTGAACAATTTTCATAAGCAGAACAAGTTAAATCTGCATTACCTGTGTTTAAAGGTTTATCCCAGCTAACCGGCCAGCGGCGTATGCTATCACTTGGCATATCATAATGCCCCCGTGTTTGTAATGCTGATACCGACTCCGTTACAATAAAAGGTTTACGCCCCCATCTGTCAAAAACTTTATTCCAACTATCATGATTATAATTATAGCCAATCAGTGAAGTCGGTTCATTTGGTAATAA
This sequence comes from Ferruginibacter sp., assembly GCA_043732685.1. Taxonomy (GTDB): domain Bacteria; phylum Bacteroidota; class Bacteroidia; order Chitinophagales; family Chitinophagaceae; genus Ferruginibacter. The sequence goes on from JAYTHI010000211.1 coordinate 2,369, forward strand.
TTTAGAATTGGTACTGATATCATTATTTGCGGTAACAGTTGGTCTTGTAGTATCAAGGCTATGTACAATATTTACCAGATCCGCTACAATTCTTTGGGCACTTTTATCTGTGCTATCGCCCCACTGCTCCCCCACTTCATTACCCACACTCCAAATAAAAACGGAGGGATGGTTACGGTCTCTTAAAATTTGATCTTGCAGGTCTTTTTTATGCCATTCTTTAAATTCCAAATGATAATCCAAATTATTTTTTCCTTTCTCCCACATATCAAACGCCTCGTCCATTACGATGAAGCCCATTTTATCACAAAGATCTAAAAGGCCCGGTGCAGGCGGATTATGCGTAGTGCGGATAGCATTGCAACCCATTGATTTTAAAATTTGTAATTGCCGTTCGGCAGCTCTTTTATTAAAGGCTGTGCCAAGACTGCCAAGATCATGATGGTTGCATACACCACGTATTTTTACCGACTTTCCGTTAAGAATAAAACCATTGTCGATATCAAATTTAAAACTGCGTATGCCAAAATTTGTTTCGTATTCATCAAGCAATCGTTTACCATCAAAAATCTGCGTAACTTCTTTGTATAAATAGGGATTTTCTATACTCCATAAATGCGGATTTTTCACTAGAAGCGATTCGGTAAGTGAAGGTGTTTCAACAATATCAGTAAGCTTTTTTGTGATATTACCGGCAGTAATAGCTGTTCGTCGTTTTATGCCTGCAACACTTACTATATTACCACCACTTGATTTAGAAACTGTCTTACCTGTTTGATCATAAATAGTATGCACTATTTTGATACCCGAAATTGGGCCGTTTATGGAGGTAATTATATTAATTTTTGCCTGTTGATTTGTTACTTGCGAACTCGTAATTACTGTGCCCCAATTTGCCACCGCTGTTTTATTAGTTTTTTGTAACCACACACTTCTGTAGATGCCGCTGCCACTGTACCAGCGACTGTTTGGCTGCTGGTTATTATTTACTTTTACAACCAGTATATTTTTTTCACCATACAATAAATAAGGACTTAACAAATATTGAAAAGAGATGTATCCATTTGGACGGTACCCAAGTAAATGGCCATTAAGCCAAACAGAACTTCTGCAATACACACCTTCAAAATAAATATAAATATTTTTATGTCTGTCAGAATCAGCAATGGTGAATTCTTTGGTGTACCAGCCCATCCCACCACGTAAAGCTCCACCACCTGTACCTGTGGGGCTTGTTGAATCAAACGGAAATTCAATGCTCCAATCGTGCGGCAAATTAAGAGAACGCCAATTTGCGATATTGGCTTTTAAACCACTAAAATCTTTTGTACTATCAAGATTAAATTTCCAATCGCTATTAAAGTTAAGGTTTGACCTTTGAGCCAATAAATTACAGCAAATTGAAAAAGTAAACAGCAAGAAAAAAATATTTTTTTTCATAATAGTTAAGGAATTTTTTTGTTTATCAAATATAAATGTGTTTTAGACAAATAATAACGGAAATATTTTTCAATTTGAAATGAGGGTCTACTTGTTAAGAAGCCCGGCAAATTTGAATAGAAAAATAATTGTGAGCACGAAACATTTTTAAAAAATTACCCAAACTACATCTCAGCTAAATAATTATATAGTAAATAACACAAGGCGGTCTCAAAAGCAAAATATTCAATATTTAAATTGATACATTTTAAATACTATTTATTAATTTTCAAATATGTTTTAAGGAATATTATTTATATTATTATCAAATGAAAACG
>JAYTHI010000212.1:0-4111 GCA_043732685.1 Ferruginibacter sp.
TACAATCAGGAAATGGTATTGTTTTATTTAGATAAAAGTCTGGCGGCATCTTTGGCAAAATAAGTGGCTATTAAATCTGCCCCGGCTCTTTTGATGGAGGTGAGGCATTCAAAAATAGCTTTCTCTTCATTGAGCCATCCCATTTTTACTGCAGCTTTTATCATTGCGTATTCTCCGCTAACATGGTAGGCGCTAACCGGAACATCTACAGCATTTCTAATTTCCCTGATAATATCAAGGTAAGCCAAGGCTGGCTTTATCATAACAATATCCGCTCCCTCTTCAATATCCATCAGGGTTTCTTTGATGGCTTCAATACGATTGGCATAGTCCATCTGGTAAGTCTTTTTATCTCCAAATCCGGGGGCAGAATCAAGGGCATCCCGGAAGGGGCCATAAAAGCAGGAAGCATATTTTGCACTGTAAGCAAGAATTCCGGTTTTAGTAAAATTATTTTGTTCCAGGGCTTCCCTAATGGCACCTATCCGTCCATCCATCATATCGCTGGGTGCTACAATATCTGCACCGGCTGCGGCATGACTAAGGCTCATTTTTACAAGTGCTTCTACAGTGGCATCGTTTACAATTTCGCCATTTTCAACAATACCATCATGTCCAAAACTTGAGTAGGGGTCAAGTGCCACATCAGTCATTACGATCATTTCGGGCAACGCATTTTTAATCTCTCGTATGCAGCGTTGCATTAAACCATTCGGGTTCCAACTCTCTTTACCGGTATTGTCTTTGGCAGTATCAGCAGCCTTAACAAAAAGTAATACACTCTTAATACCAAGTCCCCATAATTCTTTAACTTCTTTAAGGGTGTTATCAATCGAATACCGGTAGTATCCTGACATAGAAGGTATTTCAAATGCAACATTTTTTCCTTCGTCTATAAATAAAGGGGCTATAAAATCACTTGGTTTCAGAGAAGTTTCTGCTACCAAACTTCTGATAGATGGGTTTGCGCGTAATATTCTATTTCTTCTTTGCAGATACATGGTGTTGGTTTAAGGTTGTACTTTTAAACAGTAATTATAGTTGGCAGGCAATGCTTATAACCTGGCATTTTATTAATTTATTTTACCTTAAATAATCGATTTTAAGTAAGCCGGGGTTTTTAATTTAACTGCTTTAATTTAACAGCTGTTAACTTTTTTTGCCCAATCAGTTTCCTCAAGAGGGTACAAATTTTGAACCCAGTCAACCGGATTTAAACAAGCTTGTAATAATTTATCTTCTTCACTACCGGGTACAGGTTGATAATTATAATCGAAACGTACCGTTGGCGGAAGGCTCATTAAAATGCTTTCAATTCTGCCATTGGTTTTTAAACCAAAAATTGTACCCCGGTCATGTACCAGATTAAACTCCGTATAACGACCCCTTCTTATTTCCTGCCAATATTTATGTTGCGCATGGTAAGGCGTATCTTTTCTTTTATCCATAATGGGAATATAAGAATTGATAAAACCATAGCCGCAGGCCTTTGCAAATGTCATCCAAAATTCAATATCCCTGGTATCCGATGCTTTTTTATAATCGTAAAAGATGCCACCAATACCGCGTCGTTCTTTATTGCGATGCGTATTTATAAAATAGTTATCACATTCTTTTTTAAAATCAGTATAAAAGTTGGCGTCAAAACCATCACAAATGGTTTTGTAGGTCTGGTGAAAATGTATCGCATCTTCTTCAAATAAATAATAGGGTGTTAGATCTGTACCCCCACCAAACCACCTGTCAATAACTGCTCCGTTATTATCGTACAATTCAAACATGCGGTAATTGCAATGTACGGTAGGTACAAAGGGGTTTGCAGGATGTATCACTAAACTAATGCCGGCAGCAAACCATTTGTCGCCATTTATTTTTAATTGGGTACGCATCAAATCAGTTACTTCTCCAAAAACAACGGATGTATTTACACCACCTTTTTCAATTACATTTCCGTTAGTGATTATCCTGGTTTTACCGCCGCCACCTTCGGGTCTTTCCCATTTGTCTTCTATAAATTTTGCCTTACCATCACTTACTTCCAGCGCTGTACAAATATCATTTTGCAATTGATGAATAAAAGATATCCAGGGATTACTCATTGTTTCTCCCAGCGCATGTACAATTGAAAAATTAGTTTTTTCCATGATGATAGATTTATACTGATCAATTTTAGGTTAACCTTAACCAATCTTCAAATAAAAACAAAGTCTAACGATTTTAATATGCTATTCAACAACCCACCCTTTTTTAAACCGATGGCTGGTATTCTTTTACTGCATCTACAAAGGCCTTAGCACTGTCTACCGGTACATTCGGTGTAATACCATGGCCCAGATTGGCAATATAATTTTGTACGCCAAATGCGTCAATCATTTCCTTAACTGCTTTCTTAATATCAGGAATGGGTGCCAGTAATTTTGCGGGGTCAAAATTGCCTTGTAAGGTAATTTTGTTACCCGTTAATTCTCTTGCCATTTGAGGCGAAACGCACCAGTCAATACCGAGACCTGCAGCACTGCTTTCGCTCAATTCTTTTAGCGCGTACCAACTTCCTTTCGGAAATAAAATTACCGGTACAATATCTTTTAACGCATCAGCAATTTGTATTAAATATGGCTGTGCAAAAATTTTAAAATCTGCCGGACTTAAAGCCCCTGCCCAGCTATCAAAAACCTGTACGGTATCTGCACCAGCCCGGGCCTGTAACTTTAAGTACTGTATCGTGATGGTAGTTATTTTTTGTAAAAGCTGGTGTGCCAGTGCGGGTTGTGTGTAAGCAAATTGTTTTGCTTTTTCCCAGGTTTTACTTCCTTTACCTTCTACCATATAACATAGTATTGTCCAGGGGGCTCCTGCAAATCCTATTAATGGTACGCGACCATTTAATTCTTTTTTTGTCAGCGCCAAAGCATCGTACACGTATTTTAAACTTTCTTCGGCACCTTCTGTAACCAGGTTGTCGATATCTTTTTGGGTGGCTATTATTTTTGGTAAAGAAGGACCTTTAAATTCTTCCATTAAAACTTCCAGCCCCATGGCCTGAGGAATAACTAAAATATCGCAAAAAATTATTGCTGCATCTACGCCCACCTGATCAATAGGCTGTAAGGTAATAGCAGTGGCAAGTTCAGGTGTTTGTACCCTGGTAAAAAAATCGTATTTAGCCTTCAGTTTTAAATAATCCGGCAAATATCTTCCTGCCTGACGCATCATCCACACCGGTGGTCTTTCTACTATTTCTCCACGCAATGCCCTTAAAAGTAAATCGTTTTGTAAATGACTCATGATGTTTTTTTTGCCTTATCCAATGCTTGACCCCGAAAGGTTTTTATTTGGATTTTATTTTTTTTTAAAATGTAAGGTTGTCTGAAATATCTAAATATAGAATAATAAATGCTGCAATGTATTTGTATTTTTTAAGTGTATTTTTTATCTTACTTTTTAGATATTACGAGGTTTTGCCGAAATGCTGCATCATCATTTTAACCAAATTTTCTTTACCCGGCACTTCGCTAACAATAATATCGTTGGTAGAGAATAATTTTATTTCCTGTGCGGTGGTTTTACCAATTGCAAATAAAATAGTTGTTGAAGGGATTTTATTGGTGGTAAAAAAACTATTCACTGCACTCGGACTAAAAAATAAAATTCCATCAAAAGTTTCGGAAATTTGATGGTTGACTGCCGTTGTTCGATACACCTTAATTTCATTGACTGCTATCTGGTTGTTCCTCAGTAAATCAGGTAATTCTTCTCTTCTTTGATCTCCGCAGAAAAAGGTAAGGTTATGTACCTGTTTTGTGTTAATTATGCAGTTTGCCAATTCAGCGGCACTATTTGCTGTACCTGCTATTTTTTCTGCCCCAAAATATTTTTTAACTAAATTTTGTGTGGTGGTGCCAATGCAATAAATAGTCCACTTACCCGGTTTATACTGTACAAGTTTTGCAACCGCTTCCACAGCATTCATGCTTGTAAATACTACGGTAGTTTCCTGTAATCCAACGGCTTCAATTGCCGACTGTGTTTGAAATTCTTTGATAGGTGCTGTCTCAATAAATTCAAAGGTTTCAATTTTGATGCCTTGCGCATTTGCTGCCTCAAGTAATTT
>JAYTHI010000213.1:0-4105 GCA_043732685.1 Ferruginibacter sp.
GGTATTATTTATGGTTTTGAAGGCGTAAAGCAAGCCTTGCACACCGGCCGCGGCAGGGTGGTATTGCGTGGTAAAACCAATATTGAAGTTGATGCTAAAGGCCGGGAAAAAATAATTATTACGCAGGTGCCTTACCAGGTTAACCGCGATATGCTGACCCAAAAAATTGGTGATCTTATCAACGATAAGGCCATTGAAGGGGTAAGCGATGTTAACAATGAAAGTAACAATAAAGAGGGTACCCGTATTGTTGTGGAGCTTAAAAAAGATGTGGTTGCACAGGTGATCATCAACCAATTATTTAAACTTACCGAACTGCAGACCTCCTACGGCATTAATAATGTTGCGCTGGTAAAAGGCAGACCAAGGATCTTAAATTTAAAGGATCTTATCAGTGAATTTATAGAATTCAGGCATGAAGTTGTGGTGCGCAGAACGCAGTACGAATTGCGCAAAGCAAGAGAACGCGCCCATATTTTAGAAGGCTATATTATTGCCCTGGATAACCTGGATGCGGTGATAAAATTGATCCGCGAATCATCTACACCAAACCTGGCACAGGCAGGTTTAATTTCTAATTTCGGCATGAGCGAAATACAAGCGAAAGCGGTATTGGAACTGCGTTTGCAGCGTTTAACCGGAATGGAGATTGATAAAATAAGAGAAGAACATGCCGAGATAATGAAAGTGATTGAAAGGTTACTCGAAATTTTAGGGAATGAAGGCATCCGGTACCAAATTATTAAGGATGAGCTTGCTGAAGTTAAAGCCAAATTTGGTGATGAACGCAAGAGCGAAATTACCTATGCCGATGATGAAATTGGTATGTTGGATTTAATTGAAGATGAAGATGTAGTGGTTACCATTTCACATTTGGGTTACATTAAAAGAACCCGTTCGGATGACTACCGTTCGCAACGCAGGGGTGGCAGAGGCGCTAAAGGAAGCAGCACAAGACAGGAAGATTTTATCGTTCATTTATTTGTAGCCTCTACGCATCATACCTTGTTATTTTTTACCGAAAAAGGAAGGTGTTTTTGGTTACCGGTATATAAAATTCCGGAAGGGGATAAAACCAGTAAAGGTCGTGCTTTGCAAAACATGATTCAGATTCCACCGGATGATACGGTTAGAGCAATTATTGATGTTAAGAATTTTGACGATAAAGACTATTTAAACAGTCATTATATTGTATTGTGTACAAAGAATGGTATTATCAAAAAAACGGACCTGGAAGATTTTAGCCGTCCGCGTCAAAATGGTATCAATGCCATCAATATATTAGAAGGCGATCAATTATTAGAAGCTAAATTAACGGATGGTAATTGCGAAATTATGATGGCGTTAAAGAGTGGTCGCGCCATTCGTTTTCCGGAAGAAAAAGTTCGGTCAACCGGTCGTGGTGGAATTGGTGTTTATGGTATCGAAGTGGTAGATGCAACAGATTCAGTTGTAGGAATGGTTTGTGTAAACAGAGAAGATAAAAGTCGGACCATTTTGGTGGTAAGTGAAAAAGGTTATGGCAAGCGTACCTTTTTAGACGACCCAACAACAGGTGAAGCTAACTACCGCGTAACCAACCGTGGCGGAAAGGGTGTTAAGACCATTAATGTAACAGAAAAAACAGGCTCATTGGTTGGCTTATTGGATGTAACTGAAAAAGAAGATCTGATGATAACTTGTGTGAGCGGCGTAACAATCCGCATGAGCGTATCTGCTGTAAGTGAGCAGGGGCGAGCCACACAAGGTGTTAAATTAATTAGGGTAGATGAAGGGGATGCCATTGCAGCCATTACTAAACTGGATGAAAAGGAAGAAGAAGTTGAAGTAGTTGATGCGGTAAGTTTAGGTGGTGATACTGCTACTGAGGTTATCGATTTGGCAACAGATGCAACTGCTGATACCGAAACTGGTGAAACAGGTGAGGCTGCTGATGAAGCAACGGAAGAACCAAAAGACGAAGCATAAATTTTAAGGACATTTAATAAAAATATAAAGGCTGCATTTTAATTAATGTGGTCTTTGTATTTTAGGCCGGTTATTTAAATGGCAGTAAAAAATTATGTTATTATGAAAAAAAATTACAAATTTCTTTAATTTTTTAATCTTGTTATGATAGCAAATGCCAGTGCTCAGACTGCCATTAAGATGGAGTATCTATCTTAGCCTTTAGGTGATTCTATTATCATAAATTTAAAAAAGTAATACCTTAAAAAAAGCATTACTGCCCTAACTTTTTTGCAAACAGTATGAGGTCATTTTCACAATAGGTGGGGGGCTCACAAAGCGGGTAGAGGGCTTGACCCGGCCTATTAATAAACGCAGTTTTCATTCCGGCAGTAGCTGCGCCGGCAATATCCCAGCCATGTGCTGCTGCCATTATTATATTGGAGACAGGCGACTTTAATTGGGTAGCCGCATATTGATAAGGCGCAATAGATGGTTTATATTTCTTTACAGCTTCCACACTAAGGATGGCTTCAAAATAAATATCTATTTTGGCAAATGCCAATTGAGCCAGGGAGGTTTGAAGTGGGGAATTACTGAGTGTAGCCAAACGATAGCCATTTTGTTGCAGCAATAACAGTCCCGGAATTACATCAGGGTGAGGATTAAGTTGTTTTATAATTTGCAGCGTCTTCATTTTTTCTGCAGCCTCAATTTCCTTCTTATAAATTGTTGCGGCCATATCCAATGCAGCTCCGGCGATGCTTACAAAATCATGGTAGTTATCGGTACAATTGTCTACCAAACTATACTGCAGCAATAAACCAAACCAAAGTTGAAAACCATTACTATTACCGAGTACGCCATTAATGGCTACTTTCATTGGGTCCATATTTAGTAAGGTTTCATTTACATCAAATAAAATAATATGGGGTGATTTCATGTACTTGTAATTTTATGTAAAATAGTAAATATACACCAGCTTAAAAAAGTGAATATCCTTGAAGTGTTATAACTTACAATAGACAGCCCATTAATTAGCCCATACTTTTATAAAATAATTTCATGAATTTTATTTGGGGACTCGGAGGGTAAAGAAATTGCCAGAATAATTAAAGTTTATTCATCAGTAACACTAAAATTTAATGGTTGTTTTCGATACGCATTTACCGGTTTCCCCATCATAATTGCCGGATTCCACTTGGGTGATTTTTGGATCACTCTAATACTTTCGGCTTCCATTCCGTATCCCAAATTAGTTTCCGGATATGCTCCTTGAATTTCCCCTTTTTTATCAACTATAAACCGAATAACTACTTGGTAATTTCCAGGGGGAGCGCCATTTTTTACCGGAATATCTGATTTAATATTTTTCGAAAGATAACGCTGCCATTCTGCAATTGATTCTTGGAACGATGCCTCTTTCATGTAAATAAAATCTTCAATCCTTTTATTTTTTGTATCAAACGCTTTGGTATTACTTTTTTTAGAAATTTCATCATAGGTGTAGTAAACCCATAGTTTTCCGTTAGGATAATAGTGGTGTACATTTTTTATTATTCCATCATCATAAAAATTTGTAGAATCGTCTATCTGTCCACTTTCATAATATTTCAACATTGTTCCTTTTTGTGTAGAAAGTAGTATGTCAACAAATACAGCGTTATAGCATATTTTCTTTGATTTCATCCAGTGAGAAATACACCGGTATAGGGTATCTTCTTTTACTATTTCTGTATAATAAAAGGCAGAATCTTTACTTGTTTTACTCCATAAGGAATCAAAATACTTAACTGTGTTTTGGGCAGAAGAAGATGATGAAATTATAAAAAGGACCAATATAGACAAAAGTAACTTGTAGTTTTTTTCTAGTTTCATAATATGTGTTAGGTAAGGTTAAGATTAAATTAAATTCAATTTAAATATACATAATGATTTCCTGAATTTGTTGCGGTCGTTAAATTTTATTCCGTCGGGCCGAATTTCTAATAGAACAGTTTGTATATAATATTCTTTCAAAAAATGACTTTCTCGCCAAACCTCGAAAATGATAATGAAGAAAATGAGAGGGACAACTCAAACGTGAAATGCCTCTTCTTATCATCCCGATCTACAAAATCGTAAACCTTACTCTTTAAACTTAAAATTTCCCAGGCGA
>JAYTHI010000214.1:0-12865 GCA_043732685.1 Ferruginibacter sp.
CTGATAAAGCTTTAAAATTTGGTGATTTTATTGAACCAAGTTCTAACCCGCCACGCCGCCTGTTCACCTGCCGTTCGTTGGATATTGTAGCCCATGAAACCGGACATGCAATACTTGACTCCCTTAAACCGGGATGGATCGGTTGGGGTAACCCTCCGCAAACAGGCGGACTGCACGAAGCCTTTGGAGATATTACCGCCATATTTTTAGCCCTTGCTCAATTTGATCAGGTGGAAGCAGTTATTGCGCAAACAAAATCGAACCTGCACAACAAAACCTTTTTAGCCGAACTGGCCGAACAATTTGGTTCAGCATTAGGCCGGCCAAATGGTTTAAGAAATGCAGATAATGATTTAACCCTTGCACAGACAGGCAATGAGGTGCATGCGATTTCGCAAGTTTTTACAGGGGCAATTTATGATATCCTGGCAGATATTTTTTCTTATGAGCGTAAACCTGCTAAGGTAGATGATGCGAAGGTTTTATATGATAGTGCAAGCTATCTTTATGGCTTATTGCTACGGGCTATTTTACAATCTCCTGCAACAAATGCTTTGTTTGCAGATGTTGCCAATAACATGTTAACCATTAGCGTTACCGATGGTAAACCTGTTAACTACCGTACTTTTATAAGAAATCGTTTTACAATAAGAGGCGCAGTAATTTCTCCAGCACCGGCTAACCTGGAAAAGGAATTTAAAGAAAATACGGTGTTGCAGGCCCGTCACGAATTTGATCATAAAAGTGTTCAGCAAGACAGGGATAAATGTTGCGGAACCATGAAGCATGAACAATATTATGATGAAATGGATAAATATTTGCAGGATGAACTGGATGAACTTAAGAAAATTTTTTCCAATGGATTAGGCCATCATTAAGCGTTTGATAGTAGTAAAATGTTTCGCAGCAAGTATAACTGCGAAACATTTTTTATTAAGGAATTACCCGTAACAACTTATTTTTAGTTTTCTCAAAATTTTTACCCTAATAATATTCTTGCTGATTATATAGTATGGAATATTTTTTTTACTTTTCATAAAACAGACAAATGAAAATTGAAGTTTATCAATCAGGTGGATTTGCAGGCGAACAGGTGAAATTAAAAGAACTTGATACCGACAATATGGGTGCCTCCGAACAGGAAAATATTCAAAAACTAATTACTCAGGCACAGTTTTTTAAGTTAAACCAGCAAGAGGTTTTCAATCGTTCGATAGGGAGTGATTTGCTTTTATATGAAATTACTATTTCTGATAAAACTGATAGCCGTTCCTTACAATTTGTAAAAAGTGATAAAACCACCTCACTCAATGATTTGATGGATTATTTGCTGTCTTTAAATTACTAGCAGTATTGGCTAACTAAAATATTCATTTGTACCTTACCCTAATATGTTCTGTATTATTTCGAGAATCAATTGAATAGCACAATAAAATATTTTATTTTTTGAAATTGGGTTGTAAATTCTTTATTTTTTTCAGACCTCTTTCCCAATTTTATAATTGCATTAATTTCAATTGCATGAACGAAAATAATTTTTTATGCCTGTCTCTAAAATTTAAAACGCTTAATATATTATTCTATTATTTATGGAGAGCTTAAACAATATTTTTATGTCATAATTAATTTGATATCAATGAAATAACTATTCTATAAAAATATTATTTGTTAACATTAAAGACACATTTAAGTTACTTTAACATAACAATTACAGAACTATTTGTTAAAACACGCCGGGTAATTTTGCGCATAATAAAAAAATTATGATGCAACTAAAACCAAAGTTAATTAGATCATTTATGGCAATTGCTATATTGATCTTTTCCACATTTTCCCATGCACAAATACTGCAGGTAAAAGGAAAAATAACAAACCTCACTACAAAATTGCCCATTGAAGGTGCAACAGTAATGATTAAAAAATCTAAAACTGGCATAAGTTCAAATAGCGCCGGAGAATTTAGTATTAGTATTTTAAAAGGAGAAAAATTAATTATTACCAATATTGGTTTTGAAAACCAATTGGTAACCGTTTCAGGCAATATTTTAAATATTGAGTTAAGCCCCAATAACCAACAACTAACAGATGTGGTAGTAACTGCATTAGGTGTTAAAAGAGAAGTTAAAAAATTGGGATATTCTGTTCAGGAAATTAAAGGTTCCGATCTTGTTAAGGCCAGAGAAGCTAACCCCATCAATGGGTTGGTAGGTAAGGTTGCAGGTTTGGATGTTGCCATTTCTCAGGAATTATTGGCTGCTCCTGCAGTTTCATTGCGTGGTCAAAATATTAATTTATATGTTGTAGATGGTATTCCAATCACTTCTGATACCTGGAATATCAGTCCGGATGATGTGGAAACATACACTGTTTTAAAAGGTCTTGCTGCAACAGCTATTTATGGTAGTCGTGCACAAAATGGTGCCATCTTAATTACCACAAAAAAAGGTAAACAAAATGCAAAAGGATACACCATTGAAGTAAACTCAAGTACGCAGGTTAACAGTGGCTTTATTGCTTTACCTAAAACACAAACCTTGTATGGTGGTGGAGATTATTCTCAATATTCTTTTGGTGATGGTAAAGGTGGTGGAATAAATGATGGTGATTATGATGTTTGGGGACCAAAATTTGAAGGTCAGTTAGTGCCTCAGTATGATAGTCCGGTTGACCCTGTTACCGGTATTAGAAAAGGTACACCTTATATAGCCCGTGGTAAAAATAACTTAGCGAAATTTATTCAGGCGGGTTTGTTAACCACCAATAATATTAACTTTTCATCGGCTAATGATAAAGGAAGTATCAGGATGTCTTTTACCAATACCTATCAAAAAGGTATCATCCCTAATACCAAATTAAATACTTACAATTTTAATATCAATACCAGCTATAAATTAAGTGATAAATTTAAAATTGAAGGCAACTTAAATTACAACCGCCAGGCAACGCCTAATATTCCGGATGTTTCTTATGGTCCTAATAGCGTAATCTATACCATGAGTGTATGGACAGGTGCAGATTGGAGTGTAGATGATATGCACAATTACTGGCAGCCGGGAAAAGAAGGTGTTCAATCTCTTTTTGCAGAATACCAGCGCTATCAGAATCCCTATTTCATGAGTTATGAATGGTTACGCGGACATTATAAAAATGATGTTTATGGTAATGCAGCTTTAACCTACAAAGCCAACAAAAATGTAGAAGCCGTTTTAAGAGCAAATATTAGTACCAATGATGTGTTAAGAACAGAAAAATTACCTTACTCAGCGCATCCTTATGGAAGAGAATTGAATAGAGGAGATTACAGAGAAGACAGAAGGTCTTTATTTGATAACAACGTAGAAGCTTTAGTAAAATATAGTGGAAAATCTAAATCCGGTTTTGCAGTAGATGCCATTGGTGGAGTAAACGCCCGTAGTTTTAGTTACAACAGCAGTTTTACAACAACAGATTATTTAAATATTCCTGGCTTGTATTCTTTTGCTAATTCATTAAATGCCATTAAAGCATTTAGCTATAACAGCAATATGATGGTATTAAGTGCTTACTACTCTTTAAGCCTTGATTATAAAAAATATTTATCCGTTACCACTACCGGTAGGGTAGATAAAAACTCTACGCTGTTGTTAAATAACAACGCCTATTTCTATCCTTCCGTATCTGTAGCATCTGTTGTTTCAGACTATGTAAAACTACCATCAGTTATCAGCTTCTTAAAGTTCAGAGGAAGTTTTGCTACTGCTAAATCTCCAAATACAGATGCTTATATAGGACCCGCAGGCTACCCTATCGATTATGGAGCACCTTATGTTAGTACCTACGGTGGTCCATCAGTAAATGGAGCATTGTCTGCGCCTTCTTATGGAATACAAACTGTTTATAACAATCAAACTGGTGCCACTGCTCCCAATAACAGCATCGATCCAAATATCAAATCATCTGTATTAACCAGTACAGAATTAGGAATGGATATGAAATTTTTACACAACAGGTTAGGTTTAAGCGCTACTGTTTTCTCAAATATTAACGGTCCAGGCATCAGAAATTTCCCAATTTCAGAAACTACCGGACTTACAGCTTTTACCACAAATGCCATTAAAAAGCAAATGACAGGTGCTGAAATATCTTTAACCGGAACGCCTGTTGAAAGCAGAAATGGATTAAGATGGGATGTTATGGTTAACTGGTCTACTTATAAAGAAATATATAAAGACCTTCCTTCTAATTTTGAAAATTATCAGTTTCACCAGGGCGACAGAGTAGATAAATTGTTTGCCAAAGTAACGGCAAAAACTGCTGATGGGCAGGTAATAAATAATGCTGCAGGAATACCTGTTTATTTACCAAAGCAACAATATGTAGGTAATGGTGATGTAAAATGGAGTTGGGCAATCAACAATAAGTTTACCTACAAAACTTTTAGTTTATCCTTTCAGTTTGATGGTAAAGTAGGTGGTATTATTCAGGATAGGGTAATGAGAAAAGGCGTACAGGGAGGAAGTAATATTTTTACGGTTGAAGGTGCAGTAGGTGCAGCAAGGGATTATGAATTTCATCATTACAACGACCCTGGTTTTGCAGGTACTTATGTTGGTACAGGTGTACAGGTTGCCAATGGTACAACTATTCAATATGATGGTGTAACAGGTGTTATAAATAATTTAGGGGCGCTAAAATTTGCACCAAATAGTTCAAAAGTTCCTTACATACAGGATTACGTGAGTAGTTTCTTTAATGATTTTGAACACACCTCTGTTGCAAAAACTTACGCTAAATTGAGAGAGCTTGTTTTAACCTATTCTATCCCACAAAGGATGTTAGGTAAAAACACTTTTATTACCAGAATTGATTGTTCACTGGTTGGTAGAAATTTATTATATTTTTTCCCATCACGTTTTCATGATATGGATGTTGACCAGTACTCCGGCCGGGATATTTATAGTGGAAATAACAGAGAGCAAAATTTGCAAACACCAACTACACGCAGCTATGGCTTTAATGTAAATTTTGTTTTCTAAATTAATAAAGTAAAAGAAAGAACAACTCATAAAATATAAAAGATGAAAAAAAATAAAATATTAACCCTTATTGCATTGGCTGCGATTGTGCTTACCGCAGGCAGTTGCAAAAAGAATTTTGTAGACCTTTCAAAAGATCCTAATAAACCAGTAACCGTACCGGCCTATTTATTATTAAGACAAATTGAAAATGACCTGGTTGTAATGCCAGGTGGTGATGAAGATAAATTTGGACAGTTTACCTTATCCTCTTATACCTATTATGGTACAAATGAATATTGGACAGGTTCAGCTAACCTTAACTATGGCTCATTAAATAATGTAGTGGCGATGGAAAAAGAAGCGGCAAAAGCTTCCGGCGATAACAATCCTTATTCAGCATTGGCAAAATTTTTTAAGGCATACCTATTTGTAGGAATGAGCTTAAAAGTAGGTGATTTGCCAATGAGTGAATCATTAAAAGGACTGGATAACCGCACACCAAAGTACGATACCCAGAAAGATGTTTTTAAACAATCACTTCAATTATTAGAAGATGCCAATACCCAATTGGCAGGTTTAATTAGTAGTGCAAACAGTTCTATTTTAGGCGACTTTTATTTTAATGAAAGACTAAGTAACCCAAAAGATCCTATCGCTACCTTAAAGCAATGGCAGATGGTAGTAAATACCTATAAGTTACGGGTGTTAATTGAGTTGAGTAAAAAAGATGCCGATACGGATTTAAATATCAAACAAAAATTTAATGATGTTATAAGTAATCCAACCAAATACCCCATTATGGGGGGCTTGGGCGATAACCTGGAATATGTATATAATGATGCCTACAATCAATATCCCAATAATAAAAATAATTATGGTAATGATGCTTTGCGCTTGTGTGTTGCGTCAACCTGGTTAAATACCTTATCCGGTTTAAACGATTTAAGGGCAATGAAAGTTGCTGATCCTGCACGTGGACTTGGTTTTTCTGACACTTCCTTTAAATCTTTTGTAGGCGGACCCAACGGTGCAAGTATGAGCGATTTAGGTGGAAATACAGTTGCATTAAAATATTCTGCAATTGGTCGTAAGCGTTACTATGATGGTTATACTGCTGAAAATACATTTTTAGTAGGCTACCCCGAAATGTGTTTAAATATTGCAGAAGCCATAAATCGTGGCTGGATAACGGGTGATGCCAATTCATGGTACCAAAAGGGTATTAAAGCAATGTTTACTTTCTATGGTGTAAACGATGGTGCAAATACAGTTAGTTTTTTAAGAGGCCTGGCTCCCGGCGATTATATTAATTATGCAGTAACTTTTAATTACAGCGATTATTTTGCTCAGCCTGCAGTAAGTTATGCAGGCAATAATGCTGCCGGCTTAAAGCAAATATTAATACAGCGTTATTTAACCCTGGCGCGTAATTCTGGTTTGGAGGCTTATTACCAATGGCGCAGAACTGGTATACCTGTATTTTCTGTAGGTGCGGGAATTGGTAATAGTGGTGTTATCCCACTTCGTTATCAGTACCCATCTGCTGAACTTTCTACCAATACAATTAATTATAAAGCAGCTATACAAAGTCAATATGCAGGCAACGACAATATCAATGTCCCAATGTGGATTATTAAATAGTTCAGCTTTTTAAATTATTTTAGCAAAGGCGAAACCATTTTTGGTTTCGCCTTATTTAAATTAAACGACCGCATGTTGCTACAAAAAAAATGGATAGTATTTTTAGCTTGTATAACCAATATCGTAATTGCTGAAGCCCAAAATAAAATCAATATTTTACAAGTACCCGGAGTAAATAAATTTTGCAATATAAATGCAAAGGGTATATCCGTAATTCCAAGTGGTCGTTTTATAACACCGGCTGGTAATTTTGTGCTGATAACACATGATCCTTTTGGGATGTCTATATCTCCTGATGGGAAAAAAGCAGTCACCATACACAATGGCGTACTCACTATTATAGATATTACGGCATTAAAAACTACACGTGTTCCAAGCTACAACAATACCATCAGTACGCCCTTAGCGCACCAGCCATTAACGGATAATATGCCGGTTAAAAATGAAAAAGGTGAGGCAATAAAAACGGCACTTCCCAATGGATCTTTTCTAGGTGTTGCCTTTGCAGCCGATTCAAAAACTGTGTATTTAAGTGGCGGCGACAATGGTGCAGTTATCTTATACAATATCGAAACTTTACAAAGGGTAGACTCCATTTCCTTAAATGGGAAAATTGCCGGAAATGATTTTGAAGATAGTTTTACCTCCGATTTATTATTGGATAATTCACGCAATGAATTATTAATTTTAGATCGTGCCAATTTTAGATTGGTTAGATACGACCTTGTCAATAAAAAAATTACAGCTTCTATTGCCACAGGCAGACAGCCTTTTGGATTAGCATTGAGTACCGATAAAAAAATGGCATTCGTAGCCAATGTAGGCGCCTATTCTTACCCCTTAATTGAAGGTGCTACAAAGAATAATTATGATAGCTTAATGATTCCTTACCATCCTTATGGCGACAATACAAAAGAATCTATTGAAGGTACTGTTGTGGAAGGAAGAAAGATTCCGGGGGTAGGTAGCCCGAATGCACCGGAAGCAATGAGTGTTTTTTCAATAGACCTTGCCACCAATTTGGTGGTAGATAAATTTAAGCCCGGCTTTCAGGTAGGTGAAATGATTGAAGGGGGAGAAGTAGTAGGAGGCGCAAGCCCTAACTCTATTGCAGTGGGTAAAAATTTTGCTTATGTAACCAATGCTACCAACGATAATATTGCTGTCATCGATTATAAAAATCATAAAATAATTAGCCATATTCAAATTTTGGTTGATAGCCGCATAGATAAATTTCGGGGGCTCTTGCCCTTTGGAATAACCCTGAGTAAGGATGAAAAAACACTGTATGTTGCCTTGCTGGGTTTTAATGCTGTGGCTGTAATTGATGTGGCAACTAAAACAACACTAGGTTTAATTCCAACAGGCTGGGGACCAACAAGGGTACAGTTGTCTGCCGATGAAAAAGAATTGTACATTATTACTTGTCGTGGTTTAGGCGCGGGTCCCAATGGTGGTAAGGGTTTTGTTAAACCTCCGCAGGGAACCTATATTGGCGATATCCAATTGGGAAGTTTTCAAAAAGTTGCTGTTCCGGGTTCCGCACAATTAAAAGAATATACTACGCAAACTATCAGCAATACTTTTTTAGAAACTTTTATTAAGGATGATCCAACCAATCCTTTACCTGCGTTGCCCGGTTTACATCAAAGTCCTATAAAATATATTGTGTACATTACCAAAGAAAACATGACCTATGATGAAATTCTTGGTCAGCTAAAAAATGCCAATGGTGATAGTAGCATTGCAAGATTTGGTGTTAACTGTGAATACCTATTTCCAGATTCCGTAAGGGTAAAATATAAAAATGCAAGGGTTACACCCAACCACCATAAAATAGCAAAGCGATTTAGTTTTAGTGATAATTTTTATTGTGATAGTGATGCTTCTATTCATGGGCATCACTGGATGATGGGCGTTATTCCTAACGAGTGGGTAGAGGCCAATTCAAGCGTAGATAAAACTACTATGCTCTTTTCAAAAGCGCCAGGCAGAAGGTTCCCCGGCTCAACAGGAAGCATGGATCCGGAAGACTATGCAGAGAAAGGAGGACTATGGGAAGCATTGGAAAGAAAGGGTATTAATTTTTATAACTTTGGCGAAGCCAATGAAACAGCGCATGTAAGAGAAGAATGGTACGATACTGCAACAGGTGCGGCACATGGTGTTATGGTGCCGATGCAAAAAGCTTTGTTTACCAGAACCAGTCATAATTACGCCGGCTTTAACACCAATATTCCTGATCAGTACCGGATGAACCAGTTTGAAAAAGAGTTTACTCAAAAGTGGTTAAAAGGCAAACAGTCATTACCTTCCTTAATAACGATGCAGGTACCCAACGATCATGGTGCAGGAGCAAGACCCGAAGATGGTTATTATTTTCCGCAGTCGTTTGTGGCCGATAACGACCTTGCTATCGGAAGGATATTACATTTTTTGTCCCGCACAAAATATTGGAAAAACATGCTTGTAATTATTACCGAAGATGATCCGCAGGGTGGTGTTGATCATATTGATGCACACCGCAGTATTTTAATGATGGCGGGTCCTTACGTAAAGAAGGGTTATGTAAGCCATACCCATGCTAACTTTGGGGCCATATTAAAAACGATCTATACTATTTTAGATGTAGTGCCGGTAAACCAATATGACGCCACGGCAACTTTATTACAGGATTTTTTTACAGCAAAGCCGGATTTTTCTCCTTACACTTTAGAGCTGAATGATAACCGGATATTTAATGTAAATAAGGCGATGAAAAAATATAAAACGGATATAGATTGGCATAAAGTTTTAAAGGGGCCGGATATGGATGATGAAGACGAAATGCGCAAAGATCATTACAAACAAACAAAAGCAAAATAACAAATAAAACAGCATAGACATACCCTTCTAAATTTAGTTTTAGGATACCATATTTTTTTACGCGGAGCATAAAAACACACGCATGGATTTAAACGAAATACACCATAGGGTAGCAGAAATAATATCCTTGTACAAAAATTTTGGTAACGAAGACTATATCGGCGAACCTGTTTCGCAGATAGAACATATGTGTCAATGTGCCCAGTTGGCTGAAGCTGCAGGTGCTGATGAAGAAGTTATTCTGGCAGCTTTTTTTCATGATATCGGGCATTTATGCGCCTTTGCTTTTCCTGAAACGAAAATGCAGCACATGGATGGAGTGGGTATTGTAGACCATGAAAAATTAGGCTATACCTTTTTAATAAATAATGGCTTCTCTAAAAAAATAGCCCTTTTAGTGCAGTCGCATGTACAGGCTAAAAGATACCTCACGTATAAATATCCCGAATATTTTGAGCAACTTTCAGAAGCCAGTATTCAAACACTTGCATTTCAGGGCGGCGTTATGCGGGTAGAAGAGGCATCCGTATTTGAAAGCGATCCTTTACATAAAATGTATGTACAGTTACGCCGATGGGATGAACAAGCTAAAGAGATTGCCAAACCGCTGCCATCTTTAAATAATTATAAAAAAATGATGTTGAATCATTTACTGCAGCGGCATTAAATGCCGGATGTATTGATATGCTTTTTTTTAGATAACATGCAATAAAATGCCGATTGTCCGAAATAAATAAATTTTAATGATTCCTTTAATTGAAGATAAAATATTAAAACTTTTACAATGATAAAAATGGTTGTTTTTGATATGGCGGGTACTACCGTTGATGAGGATAATGTAGTGTACAAAACCTTGCAACAGGTTATTAATAATGCCGGGTACAATTTTACATTAGAGCAGGTATTGGCCGTTGGGGCAGGAAAAGAAAAATTACAGGCAATTAAAGATATCCTGTTAACCGGGCAAGGCCAACAAAATGAAATATTCGCCCAAAATTTATATAGAATTTTTGATGAAACTTTAAAAATAGCTTACGACACCATTGAAATAAAACCTCAGGATGGAGCTGAAGAAACCTTTAAATTACTTAGACAAAATAATATTTTAATTGTACTTAATACCGGGTATAATGCTGCCATGGCAAATGGACTGTTAAAAAAATTAAACTGGCAGATAGGAAAACAACTGGATGGTGTTATTACTGCGTCGGATGTAAAAGCCAATCGGCCTAAACCGGATATGATATTACTTGCAATGGAGCAATTTAAAATTTCAGATGCCAAAGAAGTAGTGAAGGTAGGCGACTCTACTATCGATATTGAAGAAGGACAAAATGCAGGCTGTAGTTTAAATATCGGGATAACCACCGGTGCACATACGCAGGCTCAATTGGCTGTAGCAAACCCGGATTATATAATTCATCATTTATCAGAATTGTTTCCCATACTAAACTAAGTTTATGCAGGCTACGGCTATTCCAATACCTACCAGTTTACCCAAAATAAAAGACAATACTATTTTGCGTTGGCTAAACAGCTCGCCAATAGTATTTGTGAGCTATGTTTCTATCTGTGCCTTTATTATTTATAGTTGTATGTATGGGTTTAGAAAGCCTTTTACAGTTGGTGTTTACAGCAATATATTTTTATTTGGAATTTCTTATAAAGTATGCCTGGTAATTGCCCAGGTACTTGGTTATATGTGCAGTAAATTTTATGGTATAAAATTTATATCGGGTATGCAGCCACATCGGCGGGCTACCTATATTTTAATTTGCATTGGCATAGCCTGGATCTCTTTATTATTATTTGCGCTGGTTCCTGCACCATTCAATATTATTTTTCTTTTTATAAACGGGCTTCCCCTGGGTATGGTTTGGGGATTGGTTTTTGGCTTTTTAGAAGGTAGAAAAACCTCTGAATTGATGGGTGCAATTTTATCAACGAGTTTTATTTTTGCATCCGGACTTGCTAAAACAGTGGGCAAGTGGTTACAAATTAGTTGTCATATTTCAGATTGGTGGATGCCTTTTACTGCCGGCGCAATATTTGTAGTCCCACTGCTGGTTTGTGTATGGTTATTGGCTAAAACACCAGCACCTTCTGCTGCTGATGTTGCGCACCGTACACCGCGCGATCCGATGACTAAGGAACAGCGTGTATATTTTTTAAAAACATTCGGTATTTCGCTTATTCCGGTGGTAATTGCTTATGCTGTTTTTACTATTGTAAGAGATTTTAGCGAAGACTTTGCCAACGAATTATGGATAGAAACCGGCTATAAAAACAACGCTGCCATTTTTACCCAAACAGGTACCATTATCTCTTTAATTATGCTCTCGATTATTGGTGGATTTTTTCTGATCAAAAATAATTATACCGCATTTAGGGTTGCCCATTTTTTAGTAATTATAGGTTTGACAGCTTCCTTAATTATAACCTTGCTATTTAATTTCCACTTTGTTACGCCATTTATTTGGATGCTAATAGCCACTGCAGGTCTTTATCTCGCCTATATTCCCTTTAATTGTATGTACTTTGAGCGGATGTTATCTGCGTATAAAATTAAAGGAAATGTTGGCTTTTTAATGTACATAGCAGATGCTTTCGGATATCTTGGGACAGTAATCGTTTTATTGATAAAGGAGTTTGTAACCTTAAAATATAGTTGGATAAATTTCTTTTCTATATTGTTTTATTCAGCCGGAATTATAGGCATTTTGCTGGTAAGTTTTAGTCTTTTTTCACATTCAAAATTGTATAAACAATCTTTAAATTAATAGTATGGATAGTAAAAAAGCGATCGTGGTAGGTGCAGGTATTGTTGGGTTGGCTACAGCCAGGGCATTGGCTTTAAATGGTTATGCGGTAACCGTAATTGAAAGAAGTGATAAGGCTGTTGGTGCATCCATCAGGAACTTTGGCATGTTATGGCCCATCGGTCAGCCGGATGGTAAATTATACAATCGGGCTATGCGAACCCGTAGTATTTGGAAAGAAATTGCTGTCACAACAAATATTTGGCACGAAGAGGCTGGTAGTTTGCATGTGGCCCATAATGAAGATGAATGGCAGGTTTTACAGGAGTTGCAGCAAAATTTCTCCGCCTCAGGCCGTCCGGTTCACTTAATGAATAAAGAGGCAATTACTGAAAAGTTCAGCGTGGTAAATCCACATGGATTATTAGGCGGACTCTACAGTGCAACTGAAATGATTGTAGATCCAAGAGAAGCAATAGCCAAAATACCGCTATATCTAACCGAGCAATTACAGGTGCAATTTATTTGGGGCAAGGCAGTTACAAATGTAGAATCTGGCATGTTATGGATGGGAGAAGAACATATGGAAGCTGATGTTATTTG
>JAYTHI010000215.1:0-12857 GCA_043732685.1 Ferruginibacter sp.
TTACTGCGCCAGTTTACTTTTTTTATAACCGTACAACAAATAAATTACCAGTCCAATCATTAACCAGCCAATAAACCAGGCCCAATTATTTTTAGACATACCGGTTAGCAGGTACATACAGGTTATAAGGCCCATCAATGGGATGAGGGAATATTTTTTTATAAAAGTAATGCCTGATAAAATTATGGCGCTTGCCCAAAAAATTATCAGGGAAATATTTGGAATAGCTGCATCCATAAAACTAATTTTACCACTTGTGTATTCAACATTATTGCTAAAATTAAAGTTGAACATATCTTTAAAATAATTGGCGGATAAATAATAGGCAAGCAATAAGGATCCAAGCACAATTAATGGAAATATAAACTGTCCGTTAATAAATGGGATATGAAATTTACCAGCTTGCTTTTCTTTACGGGGTATTAATAAAACGCCACCGCATACCAATACAAATGCAAATAGCGTAGCAATACTGGTAAAGTCCAGCACAAAAGTTTTGTCGGTAAATAAAATAGGAATTCCCACTACCAGACCGGTTATTATGGTGGCAAACGAGGGTGTTTTATATTTTGGATGAATGGTTTGAAATATTGGGGGCAGTAACCCATCACGGCTCATACTCATCCAGATACGTGGTTGTCCCATTTGAAAAACAAGTAACACACTTGTCATTGCAATTACTGCAGCAATGGCCACAAAAAACTGCATCCAGGCAATATTCAAATTTTCTTTTTCAAAGATAAAAGCCAGGGGATCACCAATACCTTCAAATTTTCTGTAATTAACAGCACCTGTTAAAACCAGGGTTAATAATATATATACGATGGTACAAATTATCAATGATAAAATCATTCCTCTTGGTAAATCCCGTTGCGGGTTCTTCGCTTCTTCGGCCAATACGCTAACGGCATCAAAACCAATATAAGCAAAGAAAACGCCACTTACTGCTGCCATTACTCCACTAAATCCATTGGGCATAAAAGCCTTAACGCCTGCATCATTAGGGGGTGTCCAGTTTGACGTTAATCCATGAGAAAAAACTAAATAACCTCCAACTATAATAACCAATCCAACAACAATCATTTTAAGAATTACCATTAAATTACTAAAATTCCTGCTCTCTTTTATGCCGCGATAAACCAACATGGTAATGAGTACATTAATAACAAATGCGGGCAGATCAAATATTATTTTTAAGCCACCAATAATGGGTGCCTTATTAAAAGCTTCCATAACATCCGGATTGGTACTTCCATTGGCGATAGCACGTTTAACCTCCATATAACTGGTGCATAAATATTGCGGGATGTGAACACCTATCTTTTCGAGAAAAGAGGTAAAATAATCACTCCAGCTATAAGCCACATAAATATTACCGATAGAATATTCCATTATTAAGGCCCACCCTATTATCCAGGCAAATAATTCGCCAAACGAAGCGTAGGCATAGGTATAAGCACTACCGGCAACGGGTATGCGACTTGCAAATTCTGAATAACAAAATGCGGTAAAGGCACAGGCAATGGCGGTAATTACAAATAATATTACTATACCGGGGCCACCATGAAAAACAGCTAATCCCAGGCTACTAAAACTTCCTGCACCCAATATTGCCGCTATACCAAAAAAAGTAAGATCTTTCATGGTTAGCACGCGCTTTAATCCATGACCTCCGTGGGCATTATCGCTACCTTCAGCTAAAATACTTTCAATCTTTTTGGTTCTAAATAAAGACTTTGACATGTTTTGAATTATTTTGGAAAGTATGAATTGCCAAAATAATTAATAATATTGACCTATGGTGTTTTTTGTGTTGAGTTTTTTTTTATTGCTATAAAAGAGCCTGACTTTTTTTAAGATTCAAGTAATAAAAACATTTAACCAGACTTTATTTTTGAAACGGGCAAACAATTAGCTTACCATATTTTATCGTTTTCCCAATATAGCATTACAAAAGCAATCAAGTTAAATGCAGATAATTCCAAAACGCATTTAAATTAATGTTTGCCGTTTAAAATTGTGCAGTACATAAAAGCTCCAGTAATATTGCAAGTATTGGTATAACTAATGTAAATCAGAAAAAATTAGTTTACAGCTTAAGAAGCTTTTATTCCAAAAAACTAGCTTTCTCTTTGAATTAAAAAAGCGGAGAGTGCTGTTAATGGTACTTTTCGGGCCTTTATTACGGCGGTATCTTCAAGGTGTTGCAACGCAGTTTGCAGGTATTTATTTTTTAATTCCTGCGCCCATTCGTCTACTTTGCAATTTTTAAAAATTTCAGTAACTTTTTTAATTTTATCGGAATCATTGTTCTTCATTAAGGCTTGTAAGGTTTCCTTTTGGGTTGCTGAAGCTGTTTCCAGTGCATGTATTAATAAAAATGTTTTTTTATTACTAAGAATATCTCCGCCAATTCTTTTTCCAAATTTTTCAGGGTCACCAAAAGCGTCCAGATAATCATCCTGAATTTGAAAAGCAATGCCCAGGTTTTTACCAAATTCATATAAATGATGCTGGCTTCCCTGACTGGCACCACCTAAAATTGCACCAAGTTTTAAGCTTGCTGCAAGTAAAACCGATGTTTTTAAAGTAATCATTCCAACATATTCGGCTAAACCGACAGATTCTCTTTTTTCAAAATCCATATCCAATTGCTGCCCTTCACATACGGCACTGGCAGTTTCATTAAAAATATGCAATACTTTTTGAAGGTTATTAATATGTATTTTGTTAAGGTATTCGTAGGCACGTACAAACATAACATCACCGGCAAGTAAAGCCGTTGATTCGCCATATTTTTTGTGCACGGTATCCATCCCTCTGCGCACGGGCGCTTTATCCATAATATCATCATGAATAAGACTAAAATTATGAAATAGCTCAATAGCGGTAGCTGCATGGTATGCATCTGGAATAATATCACCAAATAATTCGTTACCCATTAAAACACATACGGGGCGCACTCTTTTACCACCCAACTGTAAAATATATTGGGCAGGGTCGTAAAGGGTTTTGGTATGTTCCGGAAAATGGCGGATAGAAAAGCTATCTTCAAAAATCTGTGATAATTCTATAAATGAATGCATAAAGTATACTGCTGTATTGCAAAAATTGCTGAACTTTTTTTGTTCAGCAATTAAGCGTTTTACAATTAATTTTTCTTTTTAGTGATGGTTTTTGCCTTGTCAATATTTAGTGCAGATTTATTTACATCCTGTACCCAATGATAATCCAGTTGACGTTTTTCTAAGTTTGCTGCTACTACTTTTATTTTGACCGTATCCCCCATTCTAAATTTTTGACCGGTACGTAAACCAA
This sequence comes from Ferruginibacter sp., assembly GCA_043732685.1. Classification (GTDB taxonomy): domain Bacteria; phylum Bacteroidota; class Bacteroidia; order Chitinophagales; family Chitinophagaceae; genus Ferruginibacter. The sequence continues at coordinate 3,319 of JAYTHI010000215.1, forward strand.
CCAATGAATAATCGGCTTCATCCAATTTAAATTCATCAAATTCACTTAGATCTCTAACGGTAACCATCCCTTCGCATTTATGTAAAATAGTTTCCACAAAAAATCCAAAACTTGCAACTCCACTTATTATTCCATCAAATTCTTCGCCTAAATAAGATTGCATAAACTCAACCTGTTTGTATTTATTACCTGCTCTTTCTGCTTCCATTGCTTTACGTTCCTTATCACTGCAATGTTTGCACTTTTCATCCATTTTTTTATCGGGCTTAACATTTTTATCCAGACAATCCTGCAAAATCCGGTGTACCAACACATCGGGGTATCTGCGAATTGGTGAGGTAAAATGACAGTAATGTTGAAATCCTAAACCGTAATGTCCAATATTTTTTGAAGTGTAAATTGCCTTGGCCATAGTTCTTATACCCAATTGCTCCAATACATGTTGCTCCGGTTTACCGCTAACCTCTTTTAAAAGATTGTTAAAAGATTTAGCAACGGCAGCCTCATCTTCCATATCGAATGTGTAACCAAATTTTTTGGCAAAAGCCACGAATGGTTTTAATTTTTCATCATCAGGTTTATCGTGTATACGGTAAGGAAACGGAACAGGCTCCTGATTTATTTTTATCCTCGAAACATATTCAGCAATCGTTCTATTGGCCAGCAACATAAACTCTTCCACCAATTTATGGGCGTCTTTACTTTCTTTAACAATGATGCTGATTGGTTTTCCATTTTCATCCAATTGAAAACGAACTTCCTGAGAAGAGAAATTGATAGCACCTTCATCAAATCTTATTTTGCGAAATTGTTTGGCAAGATCGTTTAATAAAATAATTGCTTTATAATGAATACCATCCTGGGTTTCAATTATTGTTTGAACATCTTCGTAAGTAAAACGATGATCACTGTGAATGATTGTTCTGCCAATCCATTTATGTTTGATCTCTCCCCTGTTTGTTATTTGAAAAACCACCGAAAAGGTATATTTATCTTCATTAGGCCGGAGGGAACACAATTCATTACTAATTCTTTCGGGCAGCATTGGGTTTACACGGTCGGGTAAATACACGCTGGTAGCCCTTTCGTAGGCGCTTTTATCTAAAATGCTATCCGGTTTTACAAAATGGCTTACATCTGCAATATGAACCCCAATCTCATAATTACCATTATCTAAATTGCGGATAGAAATTGCATCATCAAAATCTTTAGCATCAACAGGGTCAATGGTAAAGGTTAAAATATCCCGCAGGTCTTTTCTCTTCTTTAATTCTTCTCTTGATATTACTTCACTCAATTTAGCCGCTTCATCCAATACCAACTGGTCAAAAACCAATGGAAATCCTGCTTCGATCAGGATTTCTTTCATGGCCATATCATTTACGTCTTCGGCCTTTAAAATGGTAACGACTTCACCCTCAGGTTTTTTATCTGCCTTATCCCATTTTATCATTTTTGCTACTACCCTATCTCCATCCTCGGCTCCGTTTAATTTTTCGACAGGAATATAAAAATCAGGCATTGGCTTTTCTGTAGCCGGCTTAAAAAATGCAATATTTTTGCTTATAATAAGGTTGCCGATAAAAGTACTTTGGTTACGGGCTGTTACATCAGTTACCCTGCCTTCGGTACGCTTACCTCTGCCACTATCTTTACTTACCTGAACTTTAACCATATCGCCATGAAATGCCCTTCCGAAATCATTTGGCCTGACCACTATGTCTTTTTCAACTCCTTCTACAATAACATAGCCCATACCGCTGCGCGAAATATCCAGCTTACCTTTTAATGTCTGTGTCTGTGATGTTCTTTTTGTTGTTGATTTTTCTTTATTCATAAATTTTTTCTGACTGCATCCTGCAAAAGATGGTTTTCTTAAAGATGGATTTATTATTAATTTAATGCTGCTATTCAGCAATTAATGCAGATTTTTCCTTAAAATTTTAGTAAGATTTCCGATGGCAATAATACTATTTGCCTGACTGGATAATTATATATCAGCAACATGAACAGTTTTTGGACCTCTAAAATTAATTTTTAAAATCTTTCACTTATTCGTCAATTACATATTTATAACCAACGCAGTTACAAAGGTAGGCAAACTAAGCTATAGGCAACAATTGATATAGCCCATAAGGTATAAATGTTTATAAAACAAAGCCTTAAATAAATAGTTTAACAAGGCTTTTACCTTATAACTAAAATTAAAATAATGGCAAATAATCTTAGATTTACAAATTTTAAATAAAGAGCCCCTGTTAAGCAAAAGCCGTTACCAGTAAAAGTTTTATTAACATTTAAATATAACCCAAATATTATTTTTTGGTTTGAATTTAAACAGAAATTATGCCGCTGTAATTTTTGTAACTTTATTTTAAATTTTTAACTATGGATAATTACGAAACAGTTACTGATGCGTTAAACGGACTGAAACTTAAAGGTTATTCAATAGATTTTAATATTGCATTTGATAAATTGATTTGCAAAGAAAATAATATTTGTTTAAATATTTCCGAGTTTGAAATAATGCAAACATTTAGATTTGAAGGAAATACCGATCCAGGCGATGAAATGATTGTTTATGCAATTGCCGCCAAAGATGGATTATTAAAAGGCGTTTTTACCAGTGCTTATGGAATGTATGCCGAAAGTGTGAGCACGGAAATGATTAAAAAGTTGGCTGTGCATCAATAAAATTTCTTGCCAAATTTACCTTGCATTACCCGCCCGGTTAAAAAATAGGGCAGTGTTGAAAACGATATTCAAGATACAATTCGATAAATTTAATTATTCTTTACTTTATTGGATTATCCTGTACCCAATACCCGTTGGAAGCGCTATTGGACAGTAAAATTATTTAAAAATACTTATCCAATTATTTATTATAAAGGTTACCAAAAATATACCTCCGGTTAGTAATGCAACAGGCTGTGCAATAAAAGCAAAGATTGCTGTAAATATGGCAAGCATAACCAGCGCGGTTGTCACATTAGATTTTGATGAATGTAACTTTAGTGTTATGGGATACTGCATATTACTTAATGGAATTGCCATAGCCCAAAATGCAATGGCGGCTATTAAAAATGGCGCCGGTGTTTGTTTAGAAACTACCTGGTAGCTAACCGCAAATAAAATACAACCTACCAATAAACTACTTACTACAGAGATGGAGGTAAACCGTTCTGTGAGATTTACAGCATGTTTACCATCCTCATCAAACAAAAGGAAAAAATTAGCCAATGGATTGATGAGCCAGGTAATTAAAACAAAAAAAAGATACAACCCCACTATGACAACACCAATTATTTGTGTGCGTTCCTGGTATTCAAAGGCCGATGAGGAAAGTCTGACGGCAACAAATAAAGCCAATGGAAAAATCCACCTTGCCTTTTTGCCCTTATTATTTATCCAAAAACTATATTGAAGCAACCAACGGTAAGGAGGAATTTTGGATTTAAGCGCTTCCTTTAAACCATTTTTAGCATTTGCATTGTTGGGGTTAATACGCAAGGTTTCTTTAAAATGATTTGCCGCAATATTATTTTTTCCTTTTTCAAGGTAATTCCACCCAACAGTAACATGTGTAAATTCATTATCAGGATCCTGCGCCAGTGCGAGGTGCATGGTTTCAATAGCATCATCGGTACGCTTTAATTTGTTAAGGGCTACTGACCTTCCATTTAAGCAACTTATATTTTCAGGATCAATTGCAAGCCCTTCATTAGCTTTTTGCAGCGCTTTCTCAAAGTTTTTTTCTTCACAAAAAATATGGGAGAGTAAACCATAAGCTTCACAAAAAAAAGGATTTAAATGTATGGACCTGTTTAGTTCTGTAATAGCATCTTTATTATTATTTATTCTGTAATAACCAAAGGCAAGCAGGTAAAAATAATAGTGGTTGTCTGCACTTATGGCGATAGCATTCAGGCAGGTTTTTATGCCCTCATTAAACTCTTTTTTATCGTAATAACATCGCGTATACATGGCAAGAGCCTCATCATTATCCGGATTTTGCTGAAGTAAAATTTTTATTTGTGCAATAGCATCATTTACGCGACCCTGTTTTAAAAGTAAATTAGCTCTTTCAATAAATGGGTCCATGGTAATAAAAAAATTTTGGTCGTTGGATGTTTGGAAAAAGTGCCCGCTTTAATAATGGACAATGCTGCCGGTATTATTTTTTTATTTTCAAATATTTTAAAATATCATCGTATAAACCTGCTTCATTGGCGTATAAAGCATAATTACGGGCACTCGCAAACCATTCTAATGTGGTTGGTTTATGCTGTTTTATAGCCTTTAAAATATCTTTGGTCGTAATAACCTGTATACTTCCCTTGGTAAGCGATTCCCTTAACTTTTCTTCCACTGCAATATCAATAATGGCATTTAAATCGGCGCCGGAATAGTCGGTTGTGTTGGATACTATTTTTTTTAAATCAACCTCACCAACCGGTTTAGTTTGTAATAGTGCCGTCAACATTTCTTCTCTTGCTGCTTCATCAGGAGGTTCTACAAAAAGTATCCTGTCAAATCTGCCCGGACGTCTAAAAGCCGCGTCTACACTCCATGGCGCGTTGGTTGCAGCTAAAATTAAAACACCTTCATTGTTAGAATCAACCCCATCCATTTCGGCTAAAAATTGGTTGATAACATGGCGCATTCCTGATTGTTTAAGGTCGCTCCTGCTTGCACCGATAGCATCTACTTCATCAAAAAATAAAACACAAGGCGTGTTTCTTCTTGCCAATTCAAACATTTCATGCAGATTTTTTTCGCTGTTACCAATCCACATTTCTAAAATATCATTGATGCCGATGGTAATAAATTTTGCATCTATTTCGCCTGCAGTAGCTTTGGCTATAAAAGTTTTACCACAACCCGGGGGGCCGTATAATAAAATTCCCCCTCCGCTCTTTTTACCAAATGCTTTAAAGAGCTCCGGATTTTTTAAAGGTTGAATTATCTTAATTGATATTTCATCTTTCACCTTTTGCATACCGCCAACATCACTGAATTTTATGCCTGGCTTCTCCATAAAATAATCAGTATCTGTAAAAAAGTCATCCTCATCACCTTCCATATCGATGGTAGAAGGTATACGTAAATGTTTATCTATTTCATCATCCGCAAAGCCGGGATTTAAAGCCAATATTTGTTGATAATGAGCCAGCGCCTGCTCCATTGAATGTTCTTTAATTAAACACTTAATGTATAAAACTTCATCGGCAGTGGCAATACTATCCTTCATTTGCTCATATACTATTATGGCAGCTGAAAATTTTTGCTGATGGTAATAACCGGCAGCTAAACCAGATTGGCCTTTTAAATTTCCATAGCTTCTGTGCAACACTTCCTGGTACTGCCTGGTAGCTTCTTCATAGTCTTTCTCAGCCATCATCATACCAGCAACCTGCAAACGTAGAGGCACATTTTCAGGTGATAACTCAAGGGCCTCCAGTAAATTTTTTATAATCTCATTTGTCATAGTGCTACAATTAATCTACTAATACAACATCCTCACTTTAATGGTATCTTTTACATTTTTTAACAATGCAAGCGCATTGGTGCTTAAATTTTTATCTATATCCAATACCACATAACCAATAGCATCGTTGGTTTTAAGATACTGCCCCAGAATATTTATTTTATGTTTAGAAAGTTGGGTATTTATTTCTGAAAGTACGCCCGGAACATTATTATGTATATGCAATATACGATGAGTACCCTCCTGAGGAGGCAAACTTAGCGCAGGTATAGTATGTGACCCAAAGCTTATTCCTTTTTCTAAATAATTAAATAATTTACCACTAACATCATCACCGATATTATGTTGCGCTTCCTGGGTACTTCCACCAATATGTGGTGTTAAAATTACATTACTTAATCCCTGCAGCGGGGTTGTAAATTTGTCTCCATTTTTTTCCGGTTCCCATGGATAAACATCTATCGCAGCCCCGCTAAGCTGTCCTTCTGATAATGATTTTGCCAGCGCATCCAAATCTACTACCTCACCGCGGGCATAATTAATTAGGATGCTTCCTTTTTTAAAAAACTTAAGGTTATTTTTATTAATAAGATTTTTGGTAGAATTTGTTTCCGGCACATGTAAAGAAATTATATCTGCTTTGCCTACCACGTCTTTTAATGTTTTTCTATCTTCCGCATTACCCAACGGAAGTTTGGTCTCTGTATCATAAAAAATCACTTTCATACCCAGACCTTCTGCTAAAACGCTAAGCTGACTCCCTATATTACCATAACCAATAATACCCAATGTTTTGCCCCTTAACTCATAACTACCGGTAGCCTCCTTATTCCATATGCCTTCATGAGCGGCTTTATTTTTATCGATAATTTTTCTTATCAGCATAATTGATGAACCTATAACAAGTTCTGCCACACTCCTCGTATTGCTGTAAGGCGCATTAAATACTACAATACCATGGTTGGTTGCTGCTTCAAGATCTACCTGATTAATGCCTATACAAAAACAGCCTATTGCTTGTAGCTTTTCAGCCGCAGCAAGCACTTTGGCAGTTAATTTAGTTTTACTTCTAATGCCAACAAGGTGAACGTTTTTTATTTCTTTTATCAATTGTTCCTCACTTAAGGCACCATTTAATTTTTTAACATTGGCATAACCTTTGTCATTAAAAAATTTTACGGCCACATCACTGATGTTTTCTAAAAAAAGAATATTTATTTTCTCTTTTGGATAACTTGTTATTTTTTTGTCTGCCATGAATATTACTTCTTATTTTGCACAAATATATTCTTTCTATTTCTTAAATTTTTATGGCAACTCTAAAAAGATTCATTTTAAACATACTGAATGCAGGAATTTATACTTCCTTCTATGCGGGAATTATTGTACTTTTTATTTCTGCAACCTCCTGTAATTCCAGTACTCCAAAAAAAATAAGTATTGTTAAAGATACCATTCCAGCAATGGTTTTACCCGCTCCGATCGCTATATCGAAGGCACTGGCAGACCGAATTTATATAGGCAGTAAAAAATGGCATGATAGTGCCTTAAGACCCGGAAGTTTTAATGGAGGAATGATTGTTGCCAAAAATGGCAATATTGTTTTTGAAGAATATACCGGTAACGGACACCTTAACCGGCATGATCTTGTTGATTCTTTAACACCTTTTCATATTGCTTCTGTTTCAAAAACCTTTACGGCAATGGCGGTTTTAAAATTATGGCAGGATGGTAAATTAAATATTGATGAGCCTTACAGTAAATATTTTCCTGCATTTAATTACCCGGGTATTACCATACGAAATTTACTAAGTCATCGCAGTGGTTTACCCAACTATTTATATTTTATGGAAACCCTGGGTTGGAATAAAGATTCCTTGCTGCACAACCAGGATGTTCTTAACAGTCTTATAGCCCGCAAAGCCGAACTTACAAATATTGGAACGCCTAACACTCATTTTGCTTACTGCAATACCAATTATGCCTTACTGGCTTTATTGGTTGAAAAGGTTGGCGGCGTATCTTTTCCAACCTATTTACAAGAAACCTTTTTTACACCCCTGCACATGAATCATAGCTTTATTTTTAATAGTCTTGATACCGGTAAAGTAAATCCAAGTTATGATTATCGGGGAAGAATAATACCGCTCAATTATTTGGATGGGGTTTATGGTGATAAAAATGTTTATACAACGCCAAGAGACCTTTTAATATGGGATAGGGCATTGAACACCCACCTTATTTTTACGCAAAAAACACTTGATGAAGCCTATGCACCTTATAGCCACGAAAAAGGTGGTGTTAAAAATTATGGATTAGGATGGAGGATGAATATTTATCCTAATGGAAAAAAAACGATCTATCATAATGGTTGGTGGCATGGCAACAATGCTGCATTTTTAAGGTTGCTTCAAGATTCTGCAACTGTTATTGTAGTGGGCAACAGGTTTAATAAAAATATTTACCATGCTAAACAGCTGGCCAATTTATTTGGAAATTATGATCGCGCTGCCGGTGAAGAGGATGAAGCCGATAGTACGTCTGGAGCTGCTCTTGCTCCCAAGGTTCGTCATTCAAAACTTACCCGCAAAAGGGTTGTTCATAAAAGAACCAGACACTCATCTTAAAATAGTTTCAGGTAAATAACTTATTTCCTTAACTGCAAATTTTGGGTGCTTTATTTATTTCGATATCCGAAAAATATTTGATTTGTTATTGTATTAAAACTGTTTTGCACAAAAGTAGTTTTGACAATATTATATTTTAAGGCTTTAAAATATAATAATTAACCTTCACTGTCCATTGCAAAATTAGTTAATCAAAAAATAATCAAATCCTTTACTTGATAGGATTTTTTTTGTATTAATGCAGACGCTATCATGTAAAAATCACCATTTGATACACTAACAAATAAAAACCGGGAAAAACTGAAGAAGCTTCATTTTTTATTAAAATGATTTTATGAAATGCGTAACGCTATCACTAAATTTTTCGGCTTCATTAAACATAAAGGCATGTTGAATTGGAAGTACATAAAGCGGTAGGTTTTTTAATTCTTTCTCAAATTTTTGTAAACGAACGCCATCTTTTTCTGTGGTAACTATAATTTTATTTGCAGCACTTAATTTAGCAAATTGTTTTTTAATATCTGCCAAATCATCACTATTAAAAATATGATGATCGGGAAAAAGTAGCATATCATAATATTTTACATGCGTTGTTAAAAAATCTTTTAAAGGCTTTGGATTAGCTATTCCGCAAACTAATAAAATATCGGACGTGTTTGAAATATCTATCTCCCTTTTTGTAAACAAATGATAAGGATGTGTGTATAAAATTTCAGTAAAAAATACCTGTTGATGGGAACCAGTATTAAGCTCTCTAACTAATAGTTTCTTTTCCACTTCGCTGATATTATGTCTGCATTTGGTCACAATAATTATATCGGCTCTTTTGGCACTATTAACATTATCCCGAAGATCGCCGGCTGGTAACAAAAAATCGCGCGTGTACAAATTGGTGTATTCGGTTAATAAGATATTTAAACCTGCTTTTACCCTCCTGTGTTGAAAAGCATCATCCAGAATGATGAGCCTGGTACCTGGTTTTTCGTGTAATAATTGCGGTATAGCTTCCAGCCGCTCTTCGCCAACAGCCACAGTTACATCCGGAAATTTTAAATGAAATTGCATCGGCTCATCCCCAATATCCAAGGCCGAAGTTGTATCATTTGCAATACCGAAACCTTTTGTTTTTCGTTTGTACCCCCTGCTTAAGGTGGCTATTGCATACTCGTTTTTTAACATGCGCAACAGGTACTCCACCATTGGTGTTTTACCGGTACCACCAACGGCCAAATTACCAACACATATAATTGGAAAATTAAATGAAACGGAACTTAAATAATTTTTATCGAAAAGCCAATTGCGTACCCGTAAAATAAAGGCGTACAAAAAAGATAAGGGCAACAATAAATATCGAAAGCTTTTTAACAACTGAATTAAATTAAAATGTAAAAATATGATGGGGGGTAATACAATGATCTAATTTA
>JAYTHI010000216.1:0-12831 GCA_043732685.1 Ferruginibacter sp.
GTAAAACTGCTTATTATCCAGGGGCACAAAATTAAATTTTATCCGTTGCAGTTGGAAAATATAAGAAAGGTATTAACGCTGTTATTATTTATTCACCGGGTATTTTATATTGCTTTTTAAATCCGTTTTTAGGTTGTGCTGCCTGTTTAATAGTGGCCCTTATTTGGTTGATTCCGGATAAGCGGATGGAAGAAAAAATAGCCCTTTAAAGGAATGGTTTTCTTTGGCAGAAATCTCAAATAATACCCATTGATGCGGTGAAATTTAAGTTTTATAGGGCTAATACTGTTGGCTCATTGACATTAATCCCAAACATATTTATATTAATGAATTACTTTTAGGAGATAATTTTTAAATTTAAATATGATAATGATCAATAATTTCAGGATGTTAATTTTTACTGTTGCTGCCCTGATAAGTTTTCAAACCTTAAAAGCCCAATCTGAAGAAAAGAATTCCGTTTCACAAAATTCCGCAACAGATTCCATACACCTTCCCGCTCCCTATGCAACAAAATCTGTACGCAATAACTCGCATGCCATTGGTTGGCAAAAGGGTAAAACGCCACTTGCCCCGGCAGGGTTTACTGTCAAAAGATTTGCGGATAGTCTGGATAATCCTCGCTGGATATATGTTGCACCAAACGGCGATATTTTTGTTGCCATGGCCAATACCATTAGCGATGGATTTACCAAGATAGCCAGTGATAAAAAAACTGCTTCCAGGAGCAGCAATACCATATTAATTTTAAGAGATAAAAATGGCGATGGTGTGCTTGAAATACAAAAAGTTTTTTTAACCGGTTTAAACCGTCCATTTGGTATGCTGGTATTAAATAATAAATTTTATGTGGCCAATACCGATGGTTTATGGGTATATCCTTACAAGGATGGGCAAACAGAAATGACTGCAACCGGCACAAAGATCTTAGACTTACCGGCCGGTGGTTATAATAACCATTGGACCAGAAATTTATTGGCAAGTAAAGATGGTTCTAAAATTTATGTTACGGTAGGTTCGGGTAGTAATGTGGCAGAACATGGTATTGAAAATGAAAAAAGACGTGCGAATATTTTGGAGATAAATCCTGATGGAACTGAGGAAAAAATTTATGCCAGTGGCCTTCGCAACCCTGTAGGAATGGGCTGGGCCACCGGTACAAATACCTTGTGGACTGCGGTTAATGAAAGAGATGAACTGGGCGACGAACTGGTGCCGGATTATGCAACCAGTGTTAAAAAAGATGGGTTTTACGGATGGCCGTATGCCTATTATGGAAAAAATCCAGACCCCAGAAGAAAGGATGAAAGAAATGATCTGGTTAATATTAGTATTACGCCTGATGTGAGTATGGGCGCGCATACAGCCTCATTGGGTTTAGCCTTTAATGATAAAAATTATTTGACACCCGCCTATTTTGGAGGTATGTTTATCGGGCAACATGGTTCCTGGAACAGGTCTGTTTTATCTGGTTACAAGGTTGTTTTTGTTCCATTTTTGAATGGAAAACCATCCGGACCAAAACAAGATTTTTTAACAGGTTTTATTGCTGACGAAAATAACAGTACCGTTTATGGCAGACCCGTAGGCGTAGCTTTTACCCATGATGGAGCCTTGCTTGTAGCCGATGACAGTGGTAAAACTATTTGGAGAATTACAAAAAATAAATAGACCAGATTAGTTACGCATTTAAAGTGCAAATCAGCAGTTAAAAAATCAATAGTCTTATACCAGCAGGTATAAGGCTATTTTAAATATAAGCCCTGCTAATTAGCATTTAAACAGCCTAATATTTTTTAGCAGTGTAATATTTTGTATCAATTCTACATTGATTCTATATTTGTACATCAAAATATAGCAGATTACTTATCTCATTTATTTATAAATAATTTAAATTCAATATATTGTGAATCAATTTTGTTATGAATAGTTGAGGAAGAGTTTCTACACATGGGAAATATTTATATTGAAAAAATACCTTCGAAAGTTTTATAAGTATGAAATAAACATTAATTCCTAAATATATATATATAAAATATTAATATAATAAAATTATGAGACTACTCCTTACTGTATGCCTGTTCTTTGTGATGCTATTATCTTTTGGACAGAAGAAAAATCAAATGGCGGATAATAAATTTGATGGGGATATTGCAGGCATCACCACTACTATCACCACCAATTCAGTTACCTTATTAAATGGAAATGTGCTAAACTATACCGCCTATACCGGTTATATGGATATGCGTAATGACACTGGTAAAATGATTGCAAAAATCTTCTTTACCTACTATAAAAAAAAGGAGGAAAATGTAGGGCAACGGCCTGTTTGCTTTACGTTTAATGGCGGCCCCGGCTCTGCCTCCGTTTGGTTGCATATGGGAGGACTTGGACCAAAACGTGTTTTGCTTCAGGATGATGGTACAGCTCCGGCTCCGCCCTATAAAATTATAAACAATGAATATACCTGGCTGGATAAAACAGATCTGGTATTTATTGATCCGGTATCAACAGGTTTCAGCCGACCCGCAAGTGGTGAAAAAGCCAACCAATTTCATGGTTTTACCGAAGATGTACAAAGTATTGGAAGTTTTATCAGAAGCTTTTTAAGCAAATACCAGCGTTGGGCCTCGCCAAAGTATTTAGCGGGTGAAAGTTATGGGACTACCCGTGCGGCAGGACTATCAAAATATTTAACCGATAATTATCGAATTTATATCAATGGAATTTTGTTGATCTCTCCTGTATTAAATTTTGGTACCAACGAAATTGCCATTGGTAATGATCTTCCTTTTGCTTTGTACATTCCAACATTTACTGCTGCTGCATTTTACCACCATAAATTGTCTGCGGGCTTACAAAGCGATCTTAAAAAAACACTAAAAGAAAGTGAAGCTTTTGCTATTAATGAATATGCACCTGCTTTGTTAAAGGGTTCCTTGTTAACTGATGACGAAAAGGAAAAAATGGCAGGCAAACTAAGCTATTATACCGGTTTAAGCAAGCAGTATATTTTGCAGGCAAATTTAAGGGTAAGCGATACCAGATTTTATAAAGAACTGATGCGGAAAGAGGGTTTGGCAATTGGTCGTTTAGACGGGCGTTTTACCGGAAATAATTTTGACAATGCAGGAGAGGGGCCGGATTTTGATCCCAGCTTTACCAATATTGACGGTCCGTTTACCAGTGCCATTAATGATTATTTTGAAAGGGAATTAAATTTTAAAGAAGAGAATGCCTACAATATTTTTGGCAATGTTTATCCCTGGAATTATAACAATGTTCAAAATCAATATTTAAATGTAGCCGAAAGTTTAAGGGATGCAATGACAAAAAATACGCACCTTAAAGTTTTTGTGGGAAGTGGATTTTATGATTTTGCAACACCTTATTTTACAGCCAATTTCGATTTGGATCATATGTTTTTAAATCCTGCATTAAGTAAAAATTTGACACATTATTATTACGAAGCCGGTCATATGTTTTACATCAATTTGCCTTCAATGAAACAATTTAAAAAGGATGTGGATCTTTTTTTTGATGCAAGTAATTCTACAAAATAAAAGATTGCGATATATTATTTGATAAAGGGATAAAGGAAATTTTGTCCCCTTATTTTTGCCGTAAATTTCGCTCTAATAGCAGAAATTTTATTTAATGATAACTATGGCTGTAAATAAAACCGCTTCGCAGATAAGTGGAGAATTCTGGACTGTATTTGGAAAATATATGGCACCTGTTTTATCTGCCGAAGGCGAAAAAATTAATTGGATTAATTATAAAACGGGTGTTAAAAACCTTCGGTTTAATATGCAGGTCTATAATAATTCGGTATTAATCGCCATTGAAATAGATCATGCTGATATTTTGGTGCAGCAACAACAATTCGAACAGTTGTCAAATTTTAAAAAGCAGTTTCAATTTATTTGTGGCAGCCAATGGCAATGGGAAGAAGTTGTTGTTAAAGCTGAAAATAGAAACTGTCACAGGGTAAAAAATACCCTGGAGAATGTTAGTATTTTAAACCAGTCACAATGGCCTGAAATTATTTCCTTTTTTAAAACAAACCTTATTTTGTTGGATGAGTTTTGGAGCAATTTTAAATTTGCTTTTGAATAATTTTTTGAAAAATTTTCTTTTATTTATTAATCTTTCACCGGGAGTAAAGTGAATAAATAAAGCCAGTTGTCTAAGGCTTTCTATACTTAATATTTACTATTCAGTCCGGTAAAAGGATATTAAATTTCCGCGGCAATTATTTATTGTAGCAGCTGCCACGTCGTAATCGATATTTATTTCGCCCATACTGGCATTTATCTTTTTGTTCTTTTCATTTTGTTGGGGAATTAATGTTTTGATAGCATTTAAAAACTTTTTTTCCTGTTTTTTCTTTAGATTAGTTGTAGAAAACAGTACAATATTTTCACCTTCTTTACCACAACCTCCCCATTGCCAGGCATCAAGCTGCACTTTATTTTTTTTATTAAAACTATCCACGAACAAATGCAAAAAATCTGTTGGTGCAGTGCCGCAACACATGCTGGTAAAAGAAACCTCTACCTGATAAATGGCGGGTTTTGGGTTATTATTCACAACAGGTTTTTTTAATTGTGCAGTGGCAGTATGTAACGGCGCCATGCTTAAAGAAAAAAATAACAATAATAATAGTTTCATGAAGTGACTGTTTATATATTGTAGGCAAAAATGCTTTTTTAATATTACCTTAAATTACATAAAGATTTTGGCTGAATTTGTTAAAAGTAATTACCCATATCCTGTTGCTTTTGTTATTTATGATTATCCTTTTCAAAAAACTTTATATCCTTTAAAATAATAAGCCATAATAAACCCCAACAAAATTTTGACAGCTTGCATAGTATACAAATACATAAGTTTACTTACAGTAAACACATAAAAAAAAGTTTATCGCTTTGCAGTGATAAACTTCTTTAATATTTATAAAATTTAATTATTGGTAGTTGTGGTAGTTACTACTTTTTTCTGTACCCTGCCACTTTTTCTATCACTTGCTCTGCCTATTGCATAGCCGGTTCCTGCGCCTACAACGCCGCCTATAATGGCACCTTCCGCTTTATTTTTACTTACAACTGCACCTAGAGCAGCACCGGTTACACCACCCATTGTTGCACCAACTGCAGCATCGCTCCATCCTTTTTTATGATTTACTGCCGGGGCGGAACTGGTATTTGTTGAAGAAGTAGTGGAGGTAGAGGTTGATTGTGTATGATTTGTTCCATTACCTGATGAATATTCCTTTTCTGTTTTATGTAAAGACGTGGCATGTTCGTGCTCAGGAAGCGGCTTACCTACAGTAGTTACAGTAGTAGTGGTAGTTGTACCATTAGGCAAAACCCTAGTTTTTGTGGTTCGGCTTGTATCTCCAGCAACCGAAGAATTATTATTTCCTGCGGCACTTGTTCCTACCATTTCTTTGTTTGCATCTGTCTTACTATTACAGGCAGATAAGATGGCTCCAATAGCCAATACTAAAAATATTTTTTTCATAGTTCATTTTTTGATTAAGTGATTAGATTAACGTATTTATTCCCATCATATTACAAAAAACGATGCCAAAAGTTAAGAATAAATATAAAAATTAATAATATATATCCCTAATTAATATATTATCAATGTATTAGATAAGTTATATACCAAAACTACCCATTGGCGTAATAGACATAAAAGGATATGCATTGTGGAATTATTTGGATTTTGTTATGCAGAACTGCTTAAATGCAAGGGAGCCGGATAAAAATCCAGCTCCGTTTTTTTCTCTTAATACTCCTTCGAAACCTTTAAAAAATATAAATTATTTTAAATTATTTTTTTGTTAAATCTAATTCACTTTAAATGATGATTTTCTTATATAAAATTAAAAAATTTTATATCTCTGTCAAGTTCCGTTTAGTAATCGGGAGTTATGAGTACGTAAGCGGTAAAAAATGATAATATTCGGATCAAAATCAGGTTTACAGGCGCAGAATAAACCAAAATAAGTAGTGTATAGTATAGGCTGAAAAATATCTTTTTTCATTAGTTATTATCTACAACTATATAAAATATAAATTATAATAAGTGGAAGTAAGCATCCAGGTGATGTGATGACTGGTTTTCGATTTCATCATCATTTTCTTTAAATCGAAAGTCAGGTTTAAATAGATAGACTATTGTATTAAAATGCCCGGCAAAAATTGTCGGGCATTTTAATACAATCCGTCGGTAGATACTTATTATAATGAAACTATTTTAGTATTAAATCGCTGAGAGGTAATACTAAAATATTTTACCAATAATGGACAGCAAAATATTTATTGAGGAATAAATTTTAAAGAAATAGAATTTACGCAGTGACGCGTATTTTTAGGGGTAAGCCGCTCTCCTTTAAATACATGTCCTAAATGTGCATCGCAATTAGCGCACACTATTTCAATTCTGCTGCCATCAGCGTCAGGCAAATGTTTTACAGCTCCGGCAACTTCATCATCAAAACTAGGCCATCCGCAATGGGAGTCGAATTTATCAGTAGATCTGTAAAGAACCGCATCGCACCTTCTGCAAACATAGATACCAGTACCTTTATTGTCATTGTATTCACCAGTGAAAGGTCTTTCTGTACCTTTCTTAACAATTACATATTCTTCATCTTTGGTTAGTTTATTGTACTCCATTTTTATAAGTTTAATGTCCTGTTGAAATAATTACAAAAAGCAAATTTAAATTTTGAAATACAAACTTTCAGCATAAATGTTGGTTTTGCCTTAGAAAATCCCTTACTTTATAGTAATTTGTTTTAGCGGTTTATATATTCTCTAATTTGAAAAAAAATATTTTTATAATAATTCATTAAATGGTACAATTGCATATTCATATGAATTAATATTAATTTGAAGCATCTTTACAAATTTTAAAGGCAGTAAGTTATTTAAATAGCTTTTAAATTCTTAAAGTATTGTGTAAAAAGGTAGGATACATACAATGCGCATAAATTACATAGCATTCAATCCTGGCTCAACCACCCGATAGCCATCTTATTAAAATACTTAATGATGCTGGATTTGTACTATTGAGAAAGAAAAGGAGCAATTATTCTTACCTGTAAAACCTGTCGCTCCTGTAAGAATATGCTCATGATATTGCTTCAATAGTCAATTTTAAAATGCAGCCCTATAAATAGTAAACGACCTGCTTGCCTTAATAATTAAAAATAAAGTAAAAATATTCTTTTAAATACCTGAGTAATTGGACTGTGTATTGCAACTAAAATATTCTTGGTCACTTAAAAAGAGGTTCTATTAATGCAAGTATAATTTGTTTAAAATAATAATATCATTTTCGTAAATATGAATACAACAGTAAAAAGAATACCATTTCCGTTAATTTATCTTGGATTAATCTTTATTTTATGCCCTTTTTTATTAAGGTCGCAAACTCCATTAAAAGATAGTTTATTACCGGAGGTTACGCTCAAAAATTCGATTGAATATGCTATCCTGCACCAACCACAAATAAATCAGTCCCTTATAGACCAGGCCCTGGTAGAAACAACCATAAAAAGTAAACTGGCTGATTGGTTTCCACAGATAAATTTTAATTATAACCTGCAACATAATTTTATTCGGCAAACAACATTTATTGGTGGCAATGCCATTCAGCTTGGCACAACAAATTCGTCTTTTGGGCAGTTTAGTCTATCACAAAATATTTTTAACAGAGATGTAGCCCTGGCATCCCGTACAAAAACTGATATAAGGTTACAGGCAAGGCAGCAAACCAGTAATACTAAAATTGAAATTGCTGCGGCTGTGTCTAAAGCATTTTATGATGTACTTTCTACATTGGAACAAATTAAAGTGACTTCCGCAAATATTAACAGGCTTCACCAAAGTTTAAAAGATGCATTAAATCAATATAAGGCCGGCATTGCAGATAAGATAGATTATAAAAGAGCCACCATTGCACTTAATAACGCAAAGGCAACACTCTATAGTAACCAGCAGTTGTTACTTGCCAAGCAGGAATACCTTAAAAATTTAATGGGTTATCCCAATTCCGGCAACTTAAATATTGTGTATGATAGTCTGCAAATGGAGAAGGAAATATTATTGGATACCTTACAAACTGCCGATTATAATGCAAGGATAGAATATAAGATTCTTACTACACAACAACGTTTGCTTACCTATAATTTAAAATATAATAAATGGAGTTACCTGCCAACCGTTGCGGTAAACGGAGCTTATAATTTAAACTATTTTAATAACGATTTTAGTAAAATTTACAGCAATAATTTACCTAATTCCTTTGCAGCCCTCACCCTTTTTTTTCCAATTTTCGAGGGTGGTAAACGCAAGGCAAACATACAAGCTGCAGGGTTGGAGTTACAGCGAAAAAGTCTTGATATTGTTGCCTTTAAAAACTATTTAAATGCTGATTTTGCAAAGGCAATTGCGAACTACAAATCATACCTGCAAAATTATACGGCCTTAAAAGAAAATGCAGCAATTGCACAGGAAGTTTATGATGTAATTCAATTGCAATATAGAAGCGGTATTAAAACCTATTTGGAAGTAATTACCGCCGAATCGGATTTGCGTACTGCACAAATTGCTTATTACTCCGCATTGTATGCATTGCTTTCAAGTAAAATTGATGTACAAAAAGCACTGGGACAAATAAATTATTAAAGACCAAATTTGGTAGAAACAAATAAAATGACCATTCGTATGCATTCAACACCTCCTATAAAAATGGCAGTTTTTGCCGTTATTTTATTTATAATTTCCTGCAATAGTAAAAAAGATGCGCTACCAGCAACCCCGCCTGCAGTAAAGGTTGCAATAGCTCCGGTGCTCATAGCTGATGCCGTATATTATGATGAATATCCTGCAACAATTAATGCTTTAAACCAAATTGAACTTCGGCCGCAGGTTAGTGGTTTTATAAGTGGTGTATATTTTAAAGATGGTGACAGGGTTAAAAAAGGTCAGCTGCTTTATTCCATTGATGCCCAATTATACGCAGCAAATTATCAGCAGGCTATTGCCGGCCTGGCAGTGCAAAAAGCAAACGTAGATAAGGCACAAAAAGATGCTGACCGTTACCATGAGCTTGAAAAAAATGATGCCGTAGCCAAACAATTGGTTGATAATGCTGATGCCGCATTAGAAGTTGCCCGCAAACAAGCCGATGCTTCAAAAGCCAATATTCAGGCTGTGCAAACCAATGTAAAATATACAAAAGTGTACGCACCTTTTGATGGAGTAATTGGTATTTCATTGGTAAAAACCGGCGCCGCAGTCAGTGCAGGTCAAACCTTATTAAACACCGTATCCTCCGATAAAGAATTGGCTGTTGACTTTAATATCGACCAAAAAGAAATTTATCATTTTACAACCTTAATGAATGGTAAACAAAATTTAAATGACTCCATATTTACACTGGCTTTTGGTACAGCTATTTATCCCGAACCAGGTAAAATTTCCTTGTTGGATAGAACTGTTAATCCCCAAACAGGTACTCTTAAAGCAAGATTAATTTTTTCGAATGCAAAAAAACTATTGATTGCAGGTATGAATGGTACCGTTAGAGTGAAAAATACCAGCAGCACAAAATCGATATTGATACCCTATAAGGCAGTGATAGAGCAATTGGGAGAATTTTTTGTATACATACCAAACGACAGTAATAAAGTGTCGCAGCGTAAAATAGTTTTAAGCAAGCAAATAGGCAAAAATGTTATCATTAAAGCAGGACTAAAAGAAGGCGATAAAGTTGTAATCGAAGGAATGCAAAATTTAAAAGAAGGTTCGGCCATTACGGTCGTTGAAGTAAATGCAGCAAATAAGATTCCTTCTGCTCCGGTAGGTCCTGATTCTGCCAATAAAAATGTTTTAAAAAATACGACGCCTAAAAAATAAATTTTTTAACCCCTTTTTTATTTGGAACAGCCTAATAGAATCCGTGGTTAAATAAAGGTTATTTGGTAGAGCATATGGCCCTAAGAAATATAATTTTAAAATTTTTAAATTGCGTTGATTTAAGTGGAGTTTTTAGAAATCAGCGCAATTTTTTATAATTGGTTAAAGAAATACTATAATGATATCAGATACTTTTATAAAAAGACCCGTAACGGCCATTGTAATTTCGGTTGTAATTGTGTTGGTTGGTATTATTGCCATGACGGTTTTACCCATTGCCCAGTACCCGGATATAACCCCGCCGGTAGTAACTATTACAGGTAATTTTACCGGCGCTGATGCACAAACGGTAGAACAAACCACCACAACTGCTATTGAAACCCAGGTAAACGGCACACCCGGTATGACGTATATGGCGAGCAATAGTACCAGTAGTGGCGCAAGCAGTATAAATGTAAATTTCGAAATAGGTACCGATGTAAATATAGCTTCCCTCGATGTACAAAACAGGGTAAGTATTGCCCAGCCTTCATTACCTGATGCAGTTAAAAGGTTGGGACTAATAACCAGAAAACGTAACCCCAGTATAATGGTGGCACTGGCTTTGTTTTCGCCCAACGGAACACATGATGCAACCTTTATTGGAAACTATGCCAATATTTATTTAAAGGATGCACTACAAAGGGTTAAAGGTGTTGGCGATATTGTTTCCAGAGCTGATGATTTTGGTATGCGTATTTGGTTAAGTCCCGAAAAATTAGCCAACCTCAGTATGACTCCCAATGATATTCTTGCTGCCTTAACGGAGCAAAATTTACAGGTTGCCGCAGGTACCATTGGTGGTAACCCTCAACCTTCGGTACAAAGTTTTGAGTACAGTGTTTTAACGAATAGCCGCCTCAATACCAAAGACCAGTTTGAAAATATTATTGTGCGTACGGTAGCCTCCACCGGCACCATTGTATATTTAAAAGATGTTGCCAGGGTAGAGTTGGGTAAGTTTGATTACAGTAGCAATGCTTATGTAAATGGTAAACCCGCTGCCTTTATTTTAATATACCAGGCGCCGGGTGCCAATGCATTGGATACCTATGATGGAATAAATACAGCATTGGTAGAATTAAAGAAAAATTTTCCAAAAGACATTGATTATGTAATGCCGCTTGAAACCGTAACGGTTGTAAAGGTATCAATCGATGAAGTGTTGCATACACTTGTGGAAGCACTTTTACTGGTGATATTTGTGGTATTTATTTTCCTGCAAAATTGGCGCGCAACACTTATTCCTGTACTCGCTATACCCGTTTCTTTATTAGGAACCTTTATCTTTTTTATACCTTTTGGATTTACTATTAATACACTTACCCTTTTTGCATTTGTGCTGGCAATTGGTATTGTTGTGGATGATGCAATTGTTGTAGTAGAAGCAGTACAGCATTATATGGACCATGAAAAATTATCAGCTAAAGAGGCTACTCATAAAGCCATGAAAGATATATCTGGTCCGGTTATAGCCATTGCATTAATCCTGGCAGCGGTATTTGTACCGGTTGGTTTTATACCCGGCATCGTGGGGCGGTTGTACCAACAATTTGCGATAACAATAGCGGTATCGGTTATTATTTCTGCTTTTGTAGCCCTTACTTTAACACCGGCACTCTGTTCAATAATGCTGAAGCCATCCAAGGACGCATCAATGAAAAAGAACTGGCTGGAGCAATTTTTTGCAAAGTTCAATAAGGTATTTGGTAATATAACGGCTTCCTACACCAGGGGCGTAGGAAAATGGATCAGGGCCACACCGGTGGTATTAATTATGTTGGTTTGCTTATTTGTTGGCTTATACTTTTTATTTCAAAATAAGCCATCAGGTTTTATACCAACCGAAGATGAAGGCCGGTTGTATGTAACTTATGAGATGCCCGAAGCAACTTCAACAGAACGAAGCAAAGCGATGCTGCTTGATATTATGAAGCGGGTGCAAAATATACCCGGCGTTAAAACTGTAGGCGGACTGGCTGGTTTAAATATCATTACCTTTTCTAACAAGTCCAATGCTGGAACCATGTTTGTTCAATTAAAACCCTGGGATGAAAGAAAAGAAAAAGCGTTGCAATTGCAGCAAATTCTTGCTGCTATTCAAAAAAATACTGCTGATATCCGGGAGGCTAGAATTTTAGCAATCGGGCCACCGGCAATACCCGGGCTTGGTGCTACAGCCGGTTTTACATTTGAGTTGCAGCAAACCTCAAGTACCGACAGTATTCAGCAATTTGAAGCCATCGCAAGAAAGTTTTTAGCAGCCTTAAATAAACGGCCTGAAATAGGAATGGCCTATACATTTTTTACCTCACACACACCAAGTTATCAGGTAAATGTAGATAAGGAAAAGGCTAAACAATTGGGTGTTAATGTTGCCGATATATACACCACATTATCTACCTTATTGGGAAGCACCTATGTAAATGATTTTAATTTATATGGCCGCAATTTTAAAGTTGTTGCGCAGGCTGACAGTAGTTACAGATCTTCTATTGGTGAGCTGGGTAAATATTATGTACGCAATAGCCAGGGTGGAATGATCTCTTTAGGGTCACTGGTAACCAGTAAGGTAATTGAAAGCCCTTCGCTTATTTCGCATTATAATATTTACCGTTCAATTGAAATTAATGGGTCTCCTAAACCAGGTTTTAGCAGCGGACAAGCATTGGCCGCTTTAAAAGAAGTGGCTGCAGCGACTTTGCCAACTGGTTATGGATACGAATTTTCTGGCTTAAGCAGGGAGGAGTTGAAGGCAGGAAGCAGTACCATTCTGATTTTTTCTATCTCTATAATTTTTGTATTCCTATTTTTGGCAGCCCTGTACGAGAGTTGGTCCATGCCTTTTTCGGTT
>JAYTHI010000217.1:0-4066 GCA_043732685.1 Ferruginibacter sp.
CGTCCAAACCTTACGCAATACAACGGTACGCATGTTTACCCCATGTTTATTTACATTGGCAATTGCCGGGTTATGTAAGGGATCTTTATATTTTAAAGCCCCATTAAGTAAACGTACCCAACAATCTTTTTCCAAACTATCAAGGCTATAATTTATGCTATCAATTAACACTGTTTCCATACAGAAAATAACATTTTTTAAAGGGTATTGTTTAGGTGCACTGTTGGTATTGCATTTTATGATTCCGCAAATTAAGACAAAAGCAAAAAGCTGTCTAACTAATACCGGATGGCTGCAACTATTAAAGTCTTACGAAAAATAAATGGTGGGAGTAGAGGTTTTGCTATAATTATTTTATGCTGTTTACAAGTACAAAATATGGCGCTTTATTATTTTTTATATGAGTTTTACAACTCACTTTGCGGCTAAAAAATCCCTCCACCAAAAACCTGAATTTTTTATAGTGCGTAACTGGGTTTTTAGATCTACATGTATTAATCCAAACTTTGGACTAAATCCTTCGCTCCATTCAAAATTATCCATCAATGTCCAGGCAAAATAACCACTAATTTTTATCCCTTCTTTTTTAGCTTTTAATACGGCCTGTAAATGTTGTTTAAAATAAGCTATTCTTGCAGTGTCATCAATAACACCGGCAATTAAATGATCCTTAAATGCAGCACCATTTTCTGTAATTATAATTTCTTTTATTTTGGAATAGCTGGCTACTTTTTTTATCGTGTTGTAAAAACTGTCTGCATTAATTTCCCAGCCCATCGCGGTTAAAGGCACGTTTCTGGCGGAAGGTTTTACTTCGGATGCCTTAACAATGGGTACATATTTATTGTATTTTACCACTACCGGAAAATAATATTGCACGCCAATAAAATCAAAATCAAAACTTAAGCGTTCAGTATATTTCCATGCTTTATTTTGCAGTTCAAGTTTTTCCAGAAATTTAAAGGAATCTTCTTTAGGATAACCGTTTCCTACTGCAGGATCTAAAAATAGGCGGTTCATTAAAATATCGATGCGGTTTGCCGCTTCAATATCTTCTATTTTATTACTGTATGGAATTATTTGCGAAAACGATAATGCTGTACCAATCTTAGCTTTAGGTTGTAACTTTCTTATGATTCTGCCACCTTCGGCCTGGGCCATTGCAGCATGATGAATGGCAGCTAAATAATTTGTTAAACCTCTTTTTCCCGGGGCATGCTTACCCAGCATATAGCCCAGGGTTGTAAATGCAAAGGGTTCATTTAATATAATCCAATGCTTTACTTTATCTCCAAAGGCCTCCGCACAAACCGCTGTAAATTTGCTAAACCATTTTATAATTAAAAAATTTGTCCACCCGCCTTTATTTTCCAACTCCTGCGGCAAGTCCCAATGGTACAGCGTTACATAAGGTGTTAATCCTAATTTTATACATTCATCCAATACGCGGTGGTAAAAATTAATACCTTCTTTATTTACCTTACCCATTCCATCGGGCAAAATCCTTGACCAGGATATGGAGAATCTAAACACCTTAAACCCCAATGCTTTTACCAGAAGAAGGTCATCTTTATATCGATGGTAAAAGTCACAGGCCTCGGTAGGTTTAGCTCCTGCTTTAATGTTACCCCTACGCCTCGAAAAAGTATCCCATATATTTATACCTTTACCGTCTTTATTAACCGCTCCTTCATTTTGTGGGGCAGCAATAACAACGCCCCAGTTAAAATCTTCACCAAAATCCTTTGCAGTTATAGTAGGCTCCTTACTCAACATGTATATAATTAATTACTTGTAAAATTCATGCTTATCTAACGTATTGAATATTACGATTGTGTTAATTTTTACAGTCACCTAAATGTTCCTTTTACAAAATAGCGGTCTAACCCTATTGATAATGCGGATAAATATTTTTAGATTTAGTTTTTAAAATTCATCCTGCGGATTTCTTCGCCTCTCCTTCCTTCGATTTTTTTTATTGTTAATGCCGGCGTCATCATGCCCTTTATGTTCGAAATTACCAGGTCTTTGATAAAAGGTAGCCTGACATTTATTTCGTTTTCAAAAGTAAAATTTAAT
The DNA here is from genome assembly GCA_043732685.1 of Ferruginibacter sp. GTDB lineage: Bacteria > Bacteroidota > Bacteroidia > Chitinophagales > Chitinophagaceae > Ferruginibacter. Next base: position 2,080 of record JAYTHI010000217.1, read on the forward strand.
AAAGCCGGTTATGAAATTTAAATTATAAAAGCCTTAATTAGTCGCCAATATTTATGCCTTGCGATGCATTAAATTTTAAGCATGAAATATTTTTCTTTCAATAAAAATAGGAATGATATTCTGGTAACCCTACTTGTGGTGGGCTTATTGGGTGCTGCGTACTTTTTTATGTATGTGCCTCAAAATGAGCAGCGTTTGCAGGAGCAACGGTTTAGGTCGCTTCAAAATGTTGACGTTAATATTCATGCAAAAATAGATAATAGCATTGTGCTCCTGAATATGTTGTTGCAGGCATATAAAAAAAATGATCCGCAGGCTGCCCCTTATATGAAGGACATCAATGCAAACAATGAAGGCATTTTTTTATTGTCCTTTGTAAAGGATACCCTTCAAACATTTTCTACAAAATTAGACAGCGGTTACTCCATCAGTTTAAATAATAATAATAGAAAACTAACGCTTGCAATAACAGATACTGTTGTTGTGGAGCATATTAAAATGCAATATGCTGTATACATGCAATTTAATTTTCAGCAGTTTATAAAAATGTTATTGCCTTCCAATGTATTTGATCAGTATATTATTTTTAGTGGTGGAAAAGTAATGTTTCAGGATTTTCCTTCCGGTATCGGCTACCTTAATGATAGTTTATCCGGGAAAGTGGATGGCTCCCTAAATGCCGGTATTAAAAGTTTAATAATTAGTGGAAAAGCGTATAAATTATTTTCCTTACCGGTAAGTATTTCAGCCGATAAACAACTGATTGTTAGCGGGCTTTTATCCAATAAAATTTATCAGCAAGAAAAAAATCAGCTGCCATCGCAAGGCGTTTTATTATTACTAACTATTGCATTTTTAACCATTGTGGCCTATCCCTGGATAAAACTTTACCAGATGGGAAATAGAGATAGGTTAACAGTTACAGACGGTATTGCAACCATTGTGGTATCTATGTTATTGATGTCGCTGGTTGTTTTCACCTTCGTTAAATATAACCTGGTCTTTAGGCCCGATGGCAGTCCTGCCTCAAAAGATACCCTTGCTGCGCAAATAACACGGGCTTTTAAAAAGGAGGTAACCAGTGCTTATAACAAATTGGCAGTGTTCGATAGTTTATTAAGTAAAGACAGTAGCAGGTACGAAAAAAAAATTATTTTTTTAGGGAAATCGGGTATTGCTTACGCCGATAATGGCAGTGAGCCTGTGCCCGACACCATTAAAGTATTGGCGAAAGGATTAAAAATAGACCAGGTATTTTGGTTGGATTCAACAGGCCAGGAAAAAGTTAACTGGATTAGCAGCGGCTATAATTCGCCTTATGGAAATTTTAAAAAAAGACCTTATTTTAAAAATATTTTACAATCCAATACTTATTTTTTAAATAACGATACTGCTAAAAAATACTATCTCGATCAGGTAATTTCATGGACAACCGGCGTTTTTAGTTCGGTATTATCCATGCCTTCAAAAACGCCGGGCCTTAGCGTAGCCTGCCTTTCGTTTACTGCAAAAAGTTTACAGAACCCTGTGATGCCCGAGGGGTATCAATTCGCCATTATTGATGAAAATTCAAAAGTGCTGTATCATTCACAAACCTTCCGTAACCTGAATGAAAACTTAATCAGTGAATTTTCGCCTAACAGTAAACTTAAAAGTTGCCTTGAGGCAAGGGTTAAAGATAATTTTAAAATAAATTATTTTAGTCGCGAGTATGCCGTAAATTTTGAACCTATTCAATCGCTGCCTTACTACATTGTAATTTTTGAAGATGTAAATTTTAAAGAAACCATCGATGTTGAAATTTATAGTTTTACGCTATCGATGATGCTATTGTTATTTGCCTTTTTAATTTTTCAACTTTTTAGTGTTTTCCTGGTATCCTCCAAACGCTCGTTTTTTAAAAAACAAAAATTTGAAACCAGTTGGATCGGACCAAAAATTTCTTGCCACAATCAATATAATATTGCCACCCTTGCCAATATGGTTA
>JAYTHI010000218.1:0-4057 GCA_043732685.1 Ferruginibacter sp.
CACAATTGCTGCAGGTAAGGTTCGCAGGCGGCATTGTAAATGGTGGTAGTGCCAAGGGCTAAAACAGCTGCCATTACAATATTGGCCGTGCCTGTTACACTTGGCTCATCTAAATGTATAAAAGTTCCTTTTAAATGATTGGCAGATAAATAAAAAAATCCATCGGGATTATATTGAAAAGAAGCACCTAATTTTTGAAACCCTATAATGTGTGTATCCAGTCTCCTGCGGCCAATTTTATCGCCTCCGGGTTTTGGGATATAGGCTTTTTTAAACCTTGCAAGCATTGGCCCGGCCAACATTACAGCGCCGCGCAACTTGCCGCTCTTGCTGTGAAAGGCCTCCGTTTTTAAAAATTCTACATTAACATTCGATGCCTCAAAAATGCAGGTATCGCGGCTTACCCTATCAATTTTTACATTCATCTCCCCTAATAAATCTATCAGCAGATTAACATCAATTATATCCGGGATATTGGTTACGGTCACCTTTTCGGCTGTTAATAATACCGCCGAAATAATCTGTAAGGCTTCGTTTTTGGCGCCTTGCGGGGTAATTTCTCCGGAGAGCCTGTTGCCTCCCTGAACTTCAAATGAACTCATAAAATATATTGCTTGGAAATGAAAATAGGATTACAAAAAACGAATGTATCATTTTTATATAAAAAACAATGCCCTTTGATTAATAATAATAATTATTGCGACAATAATGCAGGTGCATTTTTATTATTACCGGCGTCGGAAAAGTTTTAAACAAAAAACCCTGACTCAATTTAATGAATCAGGGTAAAATATAGTGTCTAAATTATCTATTGACTACAAATTATTAAATCAATAGTTAAAAACGTTTTTTAAAATTTCTATTATTATTGTTGTTATTTCTGCTATCACCACCACCACTTGGCCTATTGCCATTATTGTTATTTCCTGATCCTCCCGGTCTGTTGTCACGGCCTGTATTGCCACCCCTGTTATTGTCGCGGCCCGCATTATTATTTGGAGCATTTCTGGCACTAAAGTTTTTACGGTATCCATTATTGGTACCCCTTGTTGGATACTCATCAGTACGGGTATCAACCCTGTGTTTCACAAACGGACGGTTGTTAAATTCCAATTGACCATCCGTCATGCTTTGCAATTCTGTTTGAATATTATCATCATGCACCAACTCTTTATGCCAGTTGCTATAGGTAAGCTTCATATAATAGGCAATGGCATTTGCAAAACCCTGACGTTTTTCCGGGTTCTCTTCTTTCAATGCTTTATTAATGACAACCTCAATATTTTTGCCCAGGTGGTTAAATTTAGGGTATCTTTTTGGGTAAGATAAGGGGTCTGGTTTCGCCTTCAGCGTTTCCCTGGTAGGGATGGGATAGGGGCTATCAACCTCCAGTTTAAAGTCGCTGATCAAAAACAAATGATCCCATAATTTATGGCGGAAATCTTCAACATTTTTGAGGTGCGGGTTTAAAAAACCCATCAGCTCAATAAGGCTCATGGCATTGCGTTGACGCTTCTCTTTATCTTCGATGGTTAATAAATAATCAACCATTTTTTGTATATGCCGGCCATACTCCCTCATCGTAAGATAACTACGTGTGGTATTGTATTCCATGTTCTCTACGTTCATCATATAGGCAAATGTACTTAAAACTGCAGCATGCAGCAATTATTGAAATGTTTTTCTTATCACAAATTAATAGCCAATAAGTTTAAAGTTCGGGCGCCGGTAAGCTTTTTGGATGATGGATAAAGTACTTACAGCAAAAAATAAATGCACCCGCTGCTCCTGTAGAATCTGCCAACCAATCCATTAAGTCGTAGCTCCTGCCTTCGGCCCAGTATTTTTGAATAAGCTCTGTACAATAACCAAAACCGCTCGTTAATATTGCAATAACTAAAAAATAAATTATCTTTTTTCTTTTTAGTATTGTGGTTGTATAAAATGGCCAGCAAAATAAAACAGCCAGTAATCCAAAAATACCCACATGCACAAATTTGTCAAAATCAATTTTAAACAAGAATTCCGAATGGGGTAAATCATGACCGGGTATCCAAATAAGTACTAAAACAACGCCAAACCAAATTATAGCCGGAATAAATTTAACTAAAGAAACCTTGTTTGTTAGTAACATCAAAATAAAACAATTGAATTAATATAAAAACTAAAAAATTAACCAACCAATGCCGTATAATCGGCTGCACTCATTAATTTTTCGAAGTCTCCAACATTATCTACAGTCATTTTTACCATCCAGCCCTGTCCATATGGGTCGCTATTCACTAATTCCGGCTGAGATTCCAATAGCGGGTTTATCTCTGTAATTGTTCCGGCAATAGGTAAAAATAAATCGCTCACTGTTTTAACCGCTTCAACTGAACCAAATACTTCTTCGGCTGTCAGCGCTTTTCCTTTTGCTGCAATATCTACATACACAATATCGCCCAATTCGCCCTGGGCAAAATCGGTAATGCCAATGGTAGCAACATTATTTTCTAAAGAGATCCACTCATGATCTTTTGTATAGTGCAAGTTTGAAGGAACATTCATGTGTATATATTTTAGTTTTTTTGTAATTGACTGCCTCAGCAGGTTTAATAAGATTGAATTGCAAATTAACTCATTTTATTTCTTCTTTCAGTACTTCCATTTTCATGGTCATATTTATTAAAGGTCTGTTATTGTTGTCAACAGGCTCCAAAGCAATTTTATCAACTACTTCTATCCCGCTTTCCACCTCGCCAAAAACGGTATATCGCGTATCTAAAAGTGGGGTACCGCCGTTCATTTTATAGGTCATGCGCTTTGCCGGCGATAATTTACTGCCTATTTTTTGTTCTGCCATATCCAAAGCCTGGTCATTTAATTTTTTTCCTTCTACAATATAAAACTGACAACCGCTACTGGCTTTCTGTGGATTGTCATCTCTTGCGGCGGCAAGAGCCCCTTTTTTATGGTATAAAGTGGAATCAAATTCAGCCGGAATGGTGTAGCCAACGCTGCCCTCCCCTAAAAAACTGCCTGCTTTTGCATTTTTACTGGCAGGGTCGCCACCTTGTATCATAAAACCTGCAATTACCCTGTGAAAAAGTAGACTATCATAAAAATGCGCCTGAACCAACTTAATAAAATTATCGCGGTGCAAAGGTGTTTTGTTCGACAGGCGAACGATAATTATACCCAGGCTGGTGGTAATTTTAACCCGGGTTTCAGGGTGCTGCAAGGTATCGGCAATTAAAACTGTATTTTTTGCCAGTTTTGTCTGCGAAGTATTGGGCAACACTTTTTTACTATTCTTGTTTACTGCCTGTCCTGTAACAATTGTGTGGCAAGATATAAGTGCTATAAATAAAGAAAGAAATACTTTTTGTTTCATATTAATTGTCATTTTTAAAAACCTGTTCAAAATAAAGCAACACATGGTCTTTTAAAAAATTTTCCTGCTCATAAACATTAAATTCCGGTAAAGCTTTTAATTGCTTAAAATGAGGCCAGCCCTCTTCATCAAGGCCTTCCATAATATAATAACCGCTTTGCGAAAGTAAAGTGCAAACAGCAATATGCATCAGGTCTTGTTTTTGCTCTTTGGTATAAATTTGTTTGGCAGTACCAAGCTCCTGCACACCAATTAAAAACAATACGCCATCCATATCCGGCTTAATGCCAAATTTTTGTTTTAAGTGTATTCTAAGTTTTAACCACCTCACCTGCAGGTCTTCTTTTGCATGTTCCATCCTGCAAATATAAATTTAAAAAATTGCACCTGCATTTAAGGTGGCTTAAAATTTACGGATAGCAGGTATTGAATAAAATGAAAATTTTTTGTTGTTAAAATACCCTGATCAGCACCCGTACAAATTTTGATAAATAAAAGGAAAACCGTATTAAGTTACTATGCTTTTTGGATAAACTGCAACCGCTCAAAATGACTATTTTAAAGGGCTGATTTCTGTTAGTGCTATAAAAAAACCAAAATAGTATCTTTGGCAAAATTTATTAAAGATGTTACAGATCAGTTTTATTCGGCAGCATATTGAATTAGTTAAGGAGCGTTTAA
>JAYTHI010000219.1:0-4056 GCA_043732685.1 Ferruginibacter sp.
GGTTATAACCAGGCAACCGTAATTTGCAATGGCGTTTCTGATATTTTAAACGTACCCGTTTTAAATGATATTGTAATCAGGCAAAAACACACAGACACCCAAACAAAAAAACATCGTACGGAAAGATGGGACAATGTAGCAGGCAGTTTTACCATTAGAGATAAAAATCAAATTGCGCATAAAAATTTATTACTGATAGATGATGTAATAACCACCGGCGCTACCTTAGAAGCCTGCGGCGCAACAATACTCCTGGTAGAAAATGTATTTTTAAGTATTGCTACTTTAGCACATGCACCCAAATAAAGTCTAAGGGTTTAAACCGTAAGCGTTGGTTTAAAAATTAACTTACTCAATAATAACCCATCAAATTATTACCCGCCTTGCTTTTTCACACTAATATCAACAGTAAATTTAAACTTTAAAATACCCTTCTTTCATCCCATTGTGAACGAACTGCCAAATTTTAAACTTCAATAAATAAATAAGTATTTTTGGCTAATGAAAAATGCAGTACTTATAATTAAGAAGTTATTTAGTTATAGTCTTATGCTGGTGTTAGCCAGTCTTATTTTTTCATCCTGTCAAAAAGATACTTTTATTACCAGCGAAAATGCACTGTTAACCACCAGTGTGGATTCCATAAAATATGATACCGTATTTACCAGCATTGGATCTATCACGCAATCATTTAAAATAAATAACTTAAATAATCAAAAGCTATTGTTAAGCCAGGTTAAATTAATGAGTGGCACGGGTTCGGCCTTCAGCATAAATATAAATGGTACCGCATCAACTCAACTAAGCAATATTGAGGTGGCTGCCAACGATAGCCTATATATTTTTGTGAGTGTAAAAATTAATCCAAATACCGCCAACTTACCTTTTATAGTTAAGGATAGTATTCTTATCGGGTACAACGGCAACAATAAATATATTCAACTGGAAGCCTACGGACAAAATGCAAATTTTCTACGTAACCGCACCATAACCGGCAATATTACCTGGCCAAATAATTTACCTTATGTAATATTAGGCGGCTTAACCATTAATGCAGGTGCCACTTTAACCATTGAGGCAGGGTGCAGGATCTACGCTCATACCAATGCGCCAATTTTAGTAAATGGCAGCCTGTTTACCAACGGCACCCAACGGTTGCCAATAATCTTTAACGGCGACAGACTGGATGCGGAGTACAAAGATTTACCGGCAGCATGGCCCGGCATTTATTTTACTGGCAGGAGCAGTAATAATGTACTTACGCATACCCTTATTAAAAATGCCTTGCAGGCAGTTGTGGCAGAACAACCTGCTGTTAATAATATGCCTAAATTAACCCTGCACCAATGTATAATTGATAATGCAGGTGATGTTGGCTTATTGGCGGTTAACTCAAGCATCAATGCCGATAATAGCTTAATTACAAATTGCGGTAATAATATTAACCTTACCGATGGTGGAATGTACAATTTTGTCAATTGTACGGTGGCTGCATACACTACTAATTATACGGCACACAACAAACCCGTATTGATGGTAAACAATTCAATACTTTCAGGTGGAAATATAGTTAGCAATACACTTTCAGCAAATTTTACCAATTGTATTTTTTGGGGAGACGGGGGTATTGTTGACAATGAAATTACCATTGATAAACAAGGCTCCAATGCATTTAATGTACTATTTGATCATTGTATTTACAAAGCAAAGGCAGACCCTGCAAATTGCACCATTGCTCAATGTGTAAAAAATCAATCCCCCCTTTTTGACACCATTGATTACAATAAAAAAGTGTATAATTTCAATATCAATAATATTCTTGCGCCAGGTATCGATAAAGGGTTGAATGGTATGGGTTTTGATAAAGATTTGAATGATAACAATCGTATTGTTAACATAATTGATATAGGTTGTTACGAAAAACAATGATGAACAAAGCTTAATTTTGCACGTTATAATTTAAATTTCTTTTTATGATCAAATTTTTGGCCATCAGTTTAGCGCTTATATCCTGCGCAGCAAAAACAAATAATGAATCTATGAATAAAATTCCTGAAGCGGAAACAGTAGCAGCCAGTTCAATTTATGATTTTAAAGTAGCCGCGCTTGATGGCTCAACTATTGACTTTGCTGCTTTTAAAGGTAAAAAAATATTAATCGTAAATACAGCTTCGGCCTGTGGTTTTACGCCTCAATACGAAGGATTGCAGAGCCTGTATAAAAAGTACCAGGATAAATTGGTAATAGTAGGTTTTCCGGCAAATAATTTTAATGGACAGGAGTCAGGATCCAACAGTACGATTAAAGAATTTTGTAAAAAAAATTATGGTGTAACATTTCCTATGGCCAATAAAATTTCTGTACAGGGTGATGATATTGCGCCTATTTACAAATGGCTTTGCAATAAAAACGAAAATGGTGTAATGGATGCAAGCATCAGTTGGAATTTTAATAAATTTTTATTGGATGAGAATGGACATCTACTCACCAAATTTGACAGTAATGTAACTCCGATGAGTGAGGAACTTACCAGCAAATTGTAAATAAGGGCAAACCACTTTCAAATAAAACAATGACTATTGAAGTGAAAATCTTTAATGGTCATTGTTGTTCTAAGCAATAAGGTTTTTCACTATAACCCAATCTGCGGCTTATGCAATTACGGTTATTTTCAAAGTCATGATGCAAAGGATATCCTTTTTCCGGAAATGTATACTGCTCATTTCCAAATTATAGCTTCCGGGAACAAATACAATTATTCAACCATAAGAATATGCCGCGGTATGTTGCTGCAAGGTTTAAAATACACTTTTATCTTACCTAAAAGGTTAACGGCAGTATCTATAATGTTAGGTACCTCATTGCAAACCTGCTATTTTAAGCTGTTTTTTACTTTTTAAAATGTAGCGCTTAAAAAAACATACCTGTCATTAAGTAAGCTTGGTTAACCTTAAAAAACGCGACTATTTCTTAAGCCTTATAATTTGTAAGTCGCATTTTTTGAATGCAGCAACAGTTTTTTCTTAATACACTTCGCCTCCACAGCCGGCGGGGTGCGTAACCACAACGCCGTCCATTGGCTTCTTTCAAAAAAAATAAGCTGCGCATTTTTTATTGAATCCCGCCCAAGGCGGACCGAACTCAATGAGACGGCTTATACAATTACTGGTGTCTTTAAAGGCAATCTGCGAAGGGCATCATTTATTGGAAATGTATAATTTTCATTGCCAAATTATAGCTACCAAGCACAATGCCGCTGCGAATCGAAACGCCTGAAGTACACTTTTATATTGAATTGATTTAAACTTTTAATATTATTAAAAAGAAAGCTATGTTGTGCCAGTTTTTCCAAGATTCTATAGAAGTATCGAACCTGATCAGCAAGGTTCTAAAACTATCTATCCATGCAAAACATCGCTCATTTACAAACCTTCTTTTATAGCTATGCTCCTAGAATTCGCGGTTTCTTCCCCTATTGAATTTTTCTTATTTCTGGTGTACTCCTTTACCTTAGGTAATATTTTCCTACTTCTGCAAAATCTTCTGAAAGCAATGCTGCCAATGCCTTTGTCTGCATTTTAAAATTTTGTAATACCGGGCTTCAGCAATTTAAACCAATCATTATAAAAGGCTTTTGTAAAAACAAATATGCAATACCTTATTCGTTAGCCCCTGAGATGCTTCTCCCCTATTTGAGTAATATTTATGGTAGGATACCATCATTTTGTTTAAATACTCTTATTATAAAATTATCGCTTTTGTTATTCATTAAAAAATATAAATGAATACAAATAAAATTTCGGCTAAAATATTATATGCAGTTATATAAAACTGAATTGAAAAATCCTTTCCGTACTATTTTCCAATTCGCACCAGTTGAATAAAAGCAGTGCAATTGAAGACATAATATGCAGGATAGTTTTTGGCAGCACGTATCCTGCCCGGTACAATATGAGTCAAATGCAGCATCGCTGAAAAGTTATTTACCTACCAGGCAATACTTCCCTTACAACCGGATGAAGGAGTTTATAAAAGATGTTTTGGGATTGCCGTTAA
>JAYTHI010000220.1:0-31230 GCA_043732685.1 Ferruginibacter sp.
TTTTGCCGGGCGGAAGCAATGGTATCATAAGTAGAAAAATCTACAGAAAACATAATCAATGTGCCAATGGCTACTGCAATAACTACTAAAAGTACAATATGCATTTTCTTCATAAACTATAAATTTTACGCCGCAAAGGTAATACAAACGGGGGGTAATATTTGTATTTGATTATTGTTAAAAACCCTTTGGTTCCAACGGAAATGTGCGATATAAATATAACAGATTCCTTTATATTTTTGTTGCATACAGACTTATCTTTGCCAGCGTTTTACATTAATATTAGCAATAATTTTTTAATCAATTAGTTAAATGACAGATATAGCCCTTTTCGACCCTAATTCGGTTGGTAACCCCAACAATAATATTTTTGGTTTACCTTTTTCAGAAGCTGATGCAAGATTGGTAATATTACCCGTTCCGTGGGAAGTAACTGTAAGCTATAACGCAGGCACAGCAAGGGCCCCCGACCATATATTTAAAGCCAGTCTGCAGGTAGACCTTTTTGATCCGGAATTAAAAGATGCCTGGAAAGAAGGATATTATATGCGGCCATGTGATAAAAAGATTTTGATGAAAAGTGACTACCTCCGAAAGGAAGCAGAACTATACATCAATTATATTTCGGAAGGCGAAGATGTAAAGGACAATAAGTTTATGTGCAAAACCCTAAAAGAAGTTAATGCAGGTAGCATTTTTTTAAATGATTGGGTATTTAATCAGACAACCGACTTACTGAATAATGGTAAATTGGTGGGTCTTTTAGGCGGCGACCACAGCACACCGCTGGGCTTTTTTAAAGCCATTGCTAAAAAGCATGGCGATTTTGGAATTTTACAAATTGATGCTCACTGCGATTTAAGAAAAGGGTACGAAAATTTTAATTACTCGCATGCTTCCATCATGTATAATGCATTGGCAGAAATACCCGAATTAACAAAATTAGTGCAGGTTGGGGTAAGAGATTATTGTGAAGAAGAATGGGAATATATTACTGCTGCTAATCAGCGTGTTATAACTTATTTTGATAAAGAGATAAAAGGTCGTCAATACGAAGGGCAAACCTGGCAGACCATTGCAAAAGAAGTGATCAATAATTTGCCGCAAGTGGTTTACATAAGTTTTGATATTGATGGTCTTGACCCAAAACTTTGTCCGCATACCGGTACCCCGGTACAGGGTGGTTTTGAAACGGAACAGATTTTTTACCTGTTTAAATTATTGATGGAAAGCGGGCGTAAAGTTGTAGGTTTCGACCTAAATGAAGTTGGTGTCAGCCATGATGAATGGGATGAAAATGTAGGTGCAAGATGTTTATTTAAATTGTGCAATATGTTGGTGAAGTGTAACCCTGCTCCATAAGAAATACGGGGTGCAATGCAGGCAAGTGAATAAAAATATTGCAATAAGCAAATTTTTTACAGTGGGGATGAGGGAGGTAGGGGATAATAATGCTGGTGCCAGTCCGTTGCAGGTGTCTTTACATTTCACTTAGAACCTAAATAACTAAACGGCATTAAATTGTATTACCTTATTTAACCTGAAAAGGGGTAAATGATATTGAATTTACATAGTATTTGTTTTAGTAAAACAAGGTTTTAGAAAACGGGAAAACTTAGGCTATTTTGTAACAAAATCAACAAGGCTGTATTGATAGCCAAATTATGTACACGTTTAAAATAAAAGACAATACCCCTGATATTAATGTGCTGGTTTCAAGATGCTTACTGGTATTGGGTGCTATGGGAGCATTGGTTTTTAGGAGCAATCAGCCCTCGTATATAAATATTTTGACGGCTATCATTTTATTTTCCGGAGCGATGGTGTCAAATATTTTAATAAAGAAATTTAAATGGAATAGAAGTTTACCGTTATTAATTGGTTCCTTTATTTTAATTATTGCCACTCATTCCTTAATAATTTCTGCAATATTGCTATTGTTTGAATTGATAATACACAAATTATATCGCCAACCGCTTGTAATTGTTAATACAGAAGGAGTAGAAATCAAGAAAATGTTAAGCATTAATTTGCATGCCTGGGTTGAATTCAACAATATAATTTTAAAGGACGATTTGTTAACCCTGGATTTTAAGGACAACAAATTATGGCAACTCACAATAATGGAAGGCGGTAATGAAGTGGACGAAGGAAGTTTTAATACCTTTTGCAGCAGATTTATTGGGGAGTAATCCGCTACAAAGTTGGCTCATTAAGGTATAAGCAAAATGAATTTTTATTGTATTAAGTGTCCGCTTTTCAATATGTATGCTTCTTTTTTGAAAGCAACCCTTTTACCCAATTTGGTTATTATATCTGGTTAACGGTTTTATTTTTTTTTGCTGAGTAGTAAATAAGGGGTTTGCCCTTGCGGACTAATTCTCAAATGCAATCCTTTTAAAAAAAGATATGCATCAGATTTAATAATTAATTTTACCGAAGTGCTTTCATTTTAAAATATAAAAATGTATAAAGTAATTTTATAATAAAACAACATCTTTGTTTATATTATAAAATTCTAATTGAAGCGAATATCCAATATCCATTAATCAATTATCAAATAATTATGACCCCTTACGTTTTATATTCTGATGGAGCCGGCAATATTTTTGAAGATATTTCTTTGTATGTTACTGGTAGAAGCGGTTGGGATGCCCAGCCAATTGATGCTGAAGACTGGATTGGATTGCCTGATGGTGGAAATTTGTATGAGTTGCCCGGTAGAAAAGGAATTGGAATTGATGTAAAAACCGGTGAAATGCGACTTTGTGATAAAGGTTGGGCCGTTGCGGCATTTATTCCTCCGGCACATACCGGTTTATATATGGCAGCTTACGAAACTGAACCTGATGCGCCCACTTTACCTTTATTTTGTTATACAGCAGCCGGCTGGTTTGATAATAAGTTTTATGTACCTGCGGTAAGAATCGAAAACGATATTCGTCAGGAGACTGAAGGGTATGATGAAGCCCAAATTGAAAGTGGAACTGCCAGCCTATTAAAAAATTATCCTGATAACCGGTTGGTAAAACATCTGATGGAGAATTGTTGTATGACCTATAATTGTCCTGCTGCAAGAAATTTATCGATGAGTCGTTGGGAATGTCCGGTGCCAACCTCACCTGCTTGTAATGCAAATTGCATCGGGTGTATAAGTTTTCAACCTATTGAAGAAACGATAGTAAGCACGCAAGACCGGCTTACATTCAGGCCCACAGCAGAAGAGATTGTTGAGTTTACCGTGCCACATTTAGAAACGGCACCTTTTCCTATAATTAGTTTTGGCCAGGGTTGCGAAGGTGAACCCCTTTTAATGTGGGAAACCATCCGAGAAAGCATTATTGAAATTCGCAAGCATACCAAAAAAGGAAGTATCAATATTAATACCAACGGTAGTAAGCCTGCGGCCGTAAAAGCCTTGTGTGAAGCGGGTTTAAATAGTATGCGTGTAAGTACCAACAGCGCGCGCGAAAGTATTTACACACCTTATTATCGCCCCAATAATTATGTATTTGCCGACCTTATTGAAAGCCTGAAAGTGATGCGCAGTTATGGCGGTTGGACGAGTATAAACTATTTCGTTTTCCCGGGTATGACAGACAGTATTGAAGAGTATGAGGCACTGCGCATTTTAATAAGGGAAACGGATCTTTGCATGATACAATGGCGGAATTTTAATATTGATCCTGATTGGTACCTTGGTAAAATTGGCGTTACAGAAACAGGGGAATGTATGGGCGTAAAACAATTGATGGAATTAATTCGGGAAGAATTTCCTAACCTGAAATTTGGTTATTTTAACCCTTCCATCGAAAGAATAAAGGGAGATTTTGAAATAGATTTTGCACATTGATTTGGTATTGAATAATTGTAAAATATTATTTATACGCGAGGGTGATTTTTAAATTCATTATAGGCTATAATATTAGATTTAAATTAATGCAGGCAATAGAATTATTTTGGTATAATGGAGCGTGAACTCCAGTAAGAAGATGGTTTGTAAAAATCTTTCTCCTTTATCAGCTGTTATAAGATAAGCACCGCCTATCGGTATTGAATGTCATACTTTTAAGAATTTTTATTTTATAGTCCTGTAGGGACGACATCCAATAGCATGGGGCAACGCCCTATAAATAAATATTTTCATAAATATTTTCATAAATAACCTGAACATGCATACTGAATAAACATTTCGGATTAAGATTCTGTGCAAACATTTTGAATAATTATTTCGAATAAATAGGTTTAACTGCTACCTGCGATTCTGTAAAACCATAAATGGATGTAATTTAAATTACCTCATCTTTATAAGAAAGTGATCCCCCCGACCATATTAAAAAATTGATATTAAATCGAACAAATATTTTTCCTACACATTTCGAATAAACAATTCTCATAAATGGGTATTTAAAATTTAGGTTCAACAATAAAATTTACCAAAAAATATTTTAGTAATATAAACGCAGCCCAATTTTTAGTATTATGCAAAAAAGTAGTTAAAAAATAATGCATTAACCTATGCTGTTTTAATTTTTAATTAATTATTAAAAAAAAGCTCGAATCCAAAAAATAGGAGCGCTGTTTTATTTTACCAGCATCCTTTTATTTTCTGTAGAGCCTATTTTATCAAATATTCCTCAACAAAATTTATTATTCAAAATGAGATTCTACTGCTAATTTCGTAGTCATTCAAAAAATAATATGAGAAGACTTACCCTGTTGCTTTTTTTATTTCTTTCTATTAAAGTTGCTGCACAAAAAATTTACGGAACTGTTTACAATGATAAAGGTGATTTGCTTCCTTACGCTTCTATAACCGTAAAAGGTACTACCAGTGGGGCAAGTGCTAATAACAGGGCAAAATTTGCTATCAATTTAGTGCCGGGTAATTATACAATTGTTTGTCAGCATATTGGCTATGCTACTCAGGAAAAAACTGTTCAGCTTAAAGATATTGATCAGGAACTTAGCTTTGTTTTGTTGCAACAAAAATTAGCCATGAAAGAGGTGGTCATTAAAAGTAATGGCGAAGATGCTGCCTACCAAATTATACGACAGGCCATAAAAAAAAGGGAAGCCTATGCCAAACAAGTTACTGCATTTACCTGCGGATTGTATGCAAAAGACATGATAAAACTCAGGCACCTGCCAAGGAAAATTTTAGGGTTTAAAGTCGATGTTGATAGTAGGGAAGAAATGATGCTGGATACCATGGGACAGGGGATTATTTATTTATCAGAATCGATGGCAAAAGTTGCCATTCAGCAACCGGATAAATTTAAGATGGAAGTTATTAGCAGCAGGGTTAGTGGCAGCAATGGATTTGGCTTTAGTTTCCCCACGTTTATAAGTCTGTACCAAAATAATGTCCGCATATTTGCAGAGCAATTAAACCCCAGAGGTTTTGTATCGCCTGTTGCAGATGGGGCAATCGGCTTTTATAAATTTAAATTGCTTGGTAGTTTTTACGAAAACGGAAAAGAAATAAATAGTATCAAAGTAATACCCCGAAGAAACTATGAACCCTTGTTTTCAGGTATCATCAATATCACCGAAGGCGATTGGCGTATTCATAGTTTTGATTTGTTGCTTACAAAAAAATCTCAGCTGGAAATAATTGATACGCTTCAGATAACACAATTTTATGTTCCGGTAAACGATACTATCTGGCGGGTAAAAAACCAGTTGTTGCATTTTAATTTTAACCAGTTCGGAATAGATGCAATTGGTAATTTTTTAAATGTGTATTCCGATTATGATCTTACGCCAAATTTTAATAAAAAATATTTTGATCGTGTCATTATAAAATATGATACCAACGTAAATAAAAAAACTAAAGCGTATTGGGATAGCATCAGACCCGTACCCTTAGAAAAAGAAGAGGTAAAAGATTACCTGGTAAAAGACAGTCTTTTTGAATTAAAAAATGATTCTGCCAATAGTAAACACACCATTGATTCCCTAAAGAAAAAACAAGGAAAAATAAAATTGGCGGATGTTTTCTGGAGCGGTATCAGCCGTACACACTATGGTAAAGCAGACAGGTATAACTGGGGTATTGCTTCGCTTATTCAAAACCTGGAATATAATCCTGCAGATGGCGCCGTTTTAAATGTGGGCGGATATTTTGAAAAGTACTTAAAAAAATCAAGGGCCAATTTATCAATCAAACCAAATTTCAGGTATGGTTTCAGCAACCGCCATGTAAATACCTGGATAGATGCAACCCTGCGTACGCGCGACTTTGATATTGATAGAAAAATAAAACGGGAAGAGTGGGCGTTATCCGGTGGTAAAAGGGTAAGCCAGTTTAATAAGGAAAGTCCCATATCACCGGTGGTGAATAGTTTTAGTACCTTATTATACGGTGAAAATTTCATGAAGACCTACGAAAATTATTTTTTAGCAGCAGGTTTTTCCAAGCGTTTCGAAAGCGGATTTCATTATGGCATAAAAGGCTTATTTGAGGATCGGCTGCCTTTAAATAACACCACTAATTACACGCTGTTTCCGAAGGATAGGAATAGGATAACCCCAAACTATCCCTACGAAAAAATAAGCGCGCCATTTGTAAAACACAAAGCGGTAATACTAAGTTTGGATGTAAGTTATAAACCCGGACAGCAATACATACAATTTCCGTATAGAAAAATGCCTATCGGATCAAAGTATCCTACATTTAGTATTAACTATACAAAGGGCATAGAAGGGGTTTTAGGCAGTGCTGTAAATTTTGATAAGTGGAAAGTTGGTATTGATGGGGATTATAATTTCAGGCTTGGTGGCTTGTTAAAATATAATATTAGTCTTGGGGGATTTTTTAACAGCAAGTCGGTCTTTATCCAGGACTACCAGCATTTTAATGGCAACCGGTCTACCCTTGCAGGTGAATATTTAAATAGTTTTCAATTATCAAGTTATTATGAAAATAGTACTATTGCCAATATTTATGGTATCCTTCATTTAGAGCATCATTTTAATGGATTAATCACCAATAAAATACCCTTATTTAAGCGATTGAATTGGAACCTTGTAGCAGGCACTAACTCATTTTATGTAAATACACTAAGTAATCATACCGAGTTATTTTTTGGATTCGAAAATATTTTTAAAATATTTAGGGTTGATTATGTGTATGGTTTTGAGAACGGCGGCAGGCGCAAGGTAAGTGCCATCAGTATTGGATTTGGTGGTTTATTGGGGGGCAGTTTAACCAGTGTTGTTAAAAATAATGATAAATCTAATGGTTTTTAAATTTCTTTAAAAGAACTTTACTAATTTTCAGGCATAAATATGAGCATGATTCCTCCGGCTAAATAATAAAATTTTCCGGATATTTATAATTTTGAACCCTTAAAAATACAATATCCTAATTCATAATTTATTATGGCAATACTTCATAACAGGGTTTCTCAGACGGATTTAAAACTATTTTTATCACAGGAAGAAATTCCAAGGATCACGCTGTCTTTTTATCAATATTTCCCGTTGGACGATCCCCGGCAATTCAGGGACAATTTTTATGAGGCACTTTTTAATTTAAAAGTATTTGGGCGAATATATATTGCAGCAGAAGGTATTAATGCGCAGGTAAGTGTACCAATTTGTAATATGGAGGCCTTCGAAAATTATTTATATTCTTTTGAATCTTTAAGGGGTATCCGACTTAACATTGCCGTTGATGATGATGGAAAATCTTTTTGGGTTTTAAAGATCAAGGTACGCCCAAAAATTGTAGCCGATGGTATAACCGATCCAACTTTTAGTATGGATAAAAAAGGCAAATACGTAAATGCGATGCAAATGAATTCTTTGTTGGAAGAGGATGATACCATTGTAATTGATATGCGCAACCACTATGAGTTTGAAGTTGGACATTTTGAAAAAGCTATTGAAATACCCAGCGATACTTTTAGGGAGCAATTACCGATGGCGGTAGAAATGATGCAGGATAAAAAGGATAAAAATATTATTATGTATTGTACCGGAGGCATCCGTTGCGAAAAAGCCAGTGCTTATATGTTGCACAATGGTTTTAAAAATGTTTTTCATTTGGAAGGCGGGGTTATCAACTATGCTAAACAAGCCATAAAAAATAATTTACCCAGTAAATTTTTTGGCAAAAATTTTGTGTTCGATGAAAGGCTGGGGGAGCGGATAACTGAAGATATTATTGCGCATTGCCACCAATGTAATGAGCCTGCAGATACGCATACCAATTGTAAAAATGAAGCTTGTCATTTGTTATTTATTCAATGCGAAGCATGTGGGGATAAATTTGATGGCTGTTGCAGTGCAGCCTGTAAAACAACCTATAACTTACCTATTGAAATGCAAAAGGAATTGCGCAAGGGAATTGAAAAAGACAGCATGATATTTAATAAAAGTAAACAAAGGTTGAGGCCAAAACTTACGCCATAATGTTTTTTTGCCGGTAAGGCGGTGAGGCGTTTTGCTTTTTGCCGTTTAGGCGTCAAGACGTTTTTTTTGCCGGTAAGGGGGTGAGGCGTTTTGTTTTTTGCCGTTGAGGCGTCAAGACTTTTTTTTTGCCGGTAAGGCGGTAAGGCGTTTTGCTTTTTGCCGTTGAGGCGTCAAGACGTTTTTTTTGCCGGTAAGGCGGTAAGGCGTTTTGCTTTTTGCCGTTGAGGCGTCAAGACGTTTTTTTGCCGGTATGGCGGTGAGGCGTTTTGCTTTTTGCCGTTGAGGCGTTGAGACTTTTTTTTGTCGTTAAGGCGTTATTACGTTTTTTTTTACCGGTAAGGCATTAAGCTGTTTTTCTGCCCTTAAACCTGCATTTCAACTGCGATATGTGTTCCTTGTTCCGGCGGGGTTTGCACAGTATTCTTTTTTAATAAATTGCTTTTACCATGCAACCCCTGCGTAATTAGAGGCTTCGAAAATTTGATTGCCCAAAAGCCCCATAAATAGATTAAAACTTCTTCTATCCTTAACTCATATTTTTTGCCAGATAGGCTGTAAGACGTTGTTTTTTCCGTTAAGGCGTTAGTTAAGGCCTCTTTTAAATTTGCCGGTAAGGTATTGTAGCGTTTTTATTTTATTTACTGTTTGCAGTCTATTTCTAAATATTATAATTTTAAACTTTCAAGAATAAAAATACTCAACCAACACGCAACACCTATAACTCATCACTTACAATTTATAACTGTACTACCTTGATTAGGTTGTATTGACCCGTTATTTTTTTTATCCTAGAATTAAATTCAATTTTAGTTTATAAAAAAATTCCCACCGGAGAACCGGCGGGAATATTTTAACCCTTAAAACAACCAACATGATGTGTTGATGCCTATACATTGTCTACATACGATAAATTATTAATAAGGGTTTACTGTTTTATATTAAATTAATAATAAATATTAAAATTGTGTGAACTGCTATTTATACCAAGGCTAATTCCAAAACCTGGTGCATTGTTTTAACGTAATGAAACTTCATGCCTGTAATAAATAATGGATTTATTTCCAGTACGTCTTTTTCATTTTGCCAGCACATAATTATTTCTTTTATGCCACTTCTTCTTGCTGCCAGTACTTTTTCTTTTATGCCTCCTACCGGCAACACCGTTCCCCGCAACGTAATTTCTCCGGTCATGGCCAGGTAAGACTTAATTTTACGCGAAGTAAAAGCACTTGCCAATGCAGTCATCATTGTAATGCCTGCACTTGGTCCATCTTTTGGTACTGCTCCTTCCGGAACATGAATGTGAATATTCTTTTTATTAAACATTTCACCATCAATATTTAATTTTTTAGCATTAACCTGAAGCCAGGTGTATGCCGTGGTAGCACTTTCCTTCATTACGTTGCCAAGGTTTCCCGTCATTTTAACTTCGCCCTTGCCATCACTTAAACTTATTTCTATAAATAATATATCACCACCAACATAGGTCCAGGCAAGTCCTACTGCAACGCCTGCCATATTTGCTGTTTTATACATTTCATTATTATACCTGGGTTTGCCTAAAATACGCTCAATATCAGGCTGGGTAAGGGTTGGCTTTAGTTTATTTTTAATGGCAAATTGCATAGCCAGATTGCGCATTACTGCCGCCAATTGCCTGTCTAAATCCCGTACGCCACTTTCTCTTGTATAGTCTTCAATTATCTTTTCTATAACTTTATCATTGGCTTTTATTTTTACATCCTTCAAACCATGAGCTTCCTGTTGCTTTGGAATAAGGTGCTGTTTAGCAATTTCGATTTTTTCTTCTACGGCATAACCACTGAGGTCTATAATCTCCAACCTATCTCTTAAAGCGGGTTGAATATTATTGATGTTATTGGCTGTAGCAATAAATAAAACCTTACTAAGGTCGTATTCCATCTCTAAATAATTATCGTAGAAAGAATTGTTTTGTTCGGGATCCAACACTTCCAGCAGTGCCGATGAAGGGTCGCCACGCTGGTCGTTGCCTACCTTATCAATCTCATCCAAAATCATTACCGGGTTACTACTTTTAATTTTTCTGATACTCTGGATAATGCGACCGGGCATAGCACCTATATAGGTTTTACGGTGTCCTCTAATTTCACTTTCATCGTGTAAACCACCCAGACTAACCCTAACATATTTACGGGCAATGGCATGGGCTATACTTTTACCAAGACTGGTTTTACCTATTCCCGGAGGGCCAACAAAACACAAAATCGGACTCTTCATATCGCCCTTTAGTTTTAATACTGCTAAATATTCAAGTATTCTTTCTTTTATTTTGTGCATGCCGTAATGGTCATTATCCAGAATTTTCCTGGCCTTTTTAAGGTCGTAACTGTCTACGGTATAATCTTCCCATGGCAGGTCCAGCATAAGGTCCATATGGTTGTACACCGTCGAATAATCCGGAGTACTCGGGTGCATGCGTTCCAGTTTTTCAGCACTTTTAATAAACATTTCCTTTGCTGCCAGCGGCCATAATTTACCCTCGGCTTTTTTAAGCATTTCTTTAAGCTCAGCTACATTTTCACCACCCAATTCTTCTTTGATGGCTTTCATTTGCTGGTGCAAAAAATATTCTTTTTGTTGTTTATCTAATTCGGCCCTGGTTTTATTGGTTACTTTATTTTTTAGTTCTGTGTATTGCAGTTCGGTCTGCATCAGGTTCATCAATAACTCGGCACGCGCTTTTATATCATCAGTAACCAATAGTCTTTGCTTGTCTTTAATATCACTATTTAAATTACTGCTAACAAAATGTATTAAAAAAGAGGGGTTCTCAATATTCTTTAATATTATAGCTGCTTCGCTGGGCAGGTTGGGCGATATGCTGATTATCTGCGAAGCAAGATCTTTGATACTGCCCACCATCGCATCAAAATCAGCATCATTTTTTAAAACTTCCTGCTCTAATGTTTTAATTTTTGCTTTAAAATAGGGTTCAACACTGGTAATTTCTTCTATCTTAAATCGCTTCTTTCCCTGTATAATAATGGTAGTGCCCCCATCCGGCATTTTTATTAATTTGGCAATTTTAGCCACGGTGCCTATTTCTTCCAAATCACTAATTGCTGGTTCTTCAACGCTACTGTCTTTTTGCGCTATTACGCCTATCAATTTGTCAGCCTTATAGGCGTCACTAACCGCCTTAATGCTTTTATCTCTTCCTACAGTGATCGGTAAAACTACACCCGGAAACAATACAGTATTTCTTAATGGTAATAAGGGTAATTCATCTGGAATAGGCTGTGAATCGTTGTCTTCGCTATCATCTTCGTTTAAAGGAATGATCGGCATAAACTCCATTTCATCTTCCATTCCGGGTATAAAAAACTTGGTATCCATAATTATTGTTATAGTCAAAATGTCAAAAAACATGGTAAA
Organism: Ferruginibacter sp.; assembly: GCA_043732685.1. GTDB lineage: Bacteria > Bacteroidota > Bacteroidia > Chitinophagales > Chitinophagaceae > Ferruginibacter. The sequence goes on from JAYTHI010000220.1 coordinate 11,839, forward strand.
TTCCATGATTTTGCTTCGGCGCTGTATAATGTCAACATTAATGCCGAAAGAATATTTTTTACCTCCGGCGCTAAAAATTGGCTAATCTTCGATATATATAGTATAAATATATATAATATACTTACATTATTATTTACCATTCTCCCTGAAGTTGAGCCTATGTTTATTGCTTCAACTAATTATCACAACCTTGTATTAACAAACCGTACATTTATTACAATACCTAACATCTTATAACAAACAACTTTCCCAACAAGTGCAAAACCTTATCTACTTTAACTTCATTACATTGATGCAGGTATCAATGTAATGAAGTACCAGTATTGTGAGACTTTCATAGTCTTGTTAAACCTTCTTCGCCGATATTACAGGTATTCTAATAAGTATAAAAAATTATATTATTGATAAATTAAGCTTCCTTAAAATATTAAAATGATCAAATTAACAACTAATTTTAAATACGGTATACTATAAATAATTGCTTATCCGGTCACCCGTTTTAAAAATGGTATTTTACATTGATCTATTGAATTTTTCAAAGGTATCTTCGCAAAATTATGTACATCAAATGCAACGATAAAGAACTTGATATTTTTAATAAAATAGCCGGTGCAGCACAAAAATTGCAGGTGCCCTGTTATATTATTGGCGGCTTTGTTAGAGATAAGATTATTAACAGACCATCAAAAGATATTGATATTGTTTGTATCGGTGATGGTATTGAATTAGCACATGCCGTAGCCGAACAATTTGCACACAAACCGGCTGTAAATTATTTTAAAAATTTTGGCACCGCTCAATTTAATGTTGGCGATGTTGACATTGAATTTGTAGGTGGACGAAAAGAAAGTTATACCTACGATAGCCGCAAGCCGCAGGTAGAAGCGGGCACTTTAGCCGATGATCAGGATAGAAGAGATTTTACAATTAATGCTTTAGCCATCAGCTTGAACAAAGACAGTTTTGGCGATTTTATTGACCCCTTCAATGGATTGGCGGATATTGAAAATAAAATACTTAAAACACCCCTTCATCCAACAAAAACCTTTATTGATGATCCCTTGCGAATGCTGCGGGCTATTCGCTTTGCCACCCAATTAAATTTTACCATTGAAGAAAATACCTATACTGCTATTTGTGAAAATAAAGAACGCATAAAAATTGTGAGCGGCGAAAGAATTGCCGATGAACTGAATAAAATACTGTTGTGCAATAAACCCTCTATCGGCTTTGATCTTTTATACAAAACCGGGCTGCTGAAAATAATTTTTCCACAGCTGGTTGAACTGGTAGGTGCTGCATATATAGATGGCATTGGCCATAAAGATAATTTTTACCATACCCTTCAAGTGGTTGATAATATAGCTGTACATACCCGGGATCTTTGGTTAAGATGGGCAGCCGTTTTACATGATATTGCCAAGCCTGCAACTAAAAAATTTGAAGAAGGTCATGGCTGGACCTTTCATGGGCATGAAGCACTGGGCGGCAGGATGGTTCCTAAAATTTTTGCGCAACTAAAATTGCCACAAAATGAAAAAATGAGATTTGTCCGTAAATTGGTAGAGTTGCATTTGCGACCAATAAGTCTTACCAAAGAAAATATTACCGACTCCGCTATTCGCCGTTTACTTTTTGATGCCGGAGAAGATTTTGATGCCTTGATGACGCTTTGTAATGCTGATATTACCAGTAAAAACAAACAAAAAGTAAAGCGATTTTTAGAAAATTTTGAATTGGTCAGGGTTCGTTGTGCAGCGGTTGAAGCAAGTGACCAATTAAGAAACTGGCAGCCCCCAATTACCGGGGAACTTATAATGGAAGTTTTTAATTTACCCCCCGGAAGGATTGTTGGCGACCTCAAAACTGCTATACGCGAGGCTATTTTAGAAGGTGAAATTACCAATGATTTTGAGGAAGCCTACAAATTTATGGTTATTAAAGCGGCAAGTTTCGGAATAAACTACCCCAGCAAAAAATTATAATTTTTAAAATGGAAATTATTTTTGAAAAATATAAAGCTTTACTGCATTGACTTTCAATAATTTAGTTAAAATTTTAATGTAAACTGGTGTGGTAATTGTAGTTGCCCGCCGTAATTGGCACTATTTAATTGTGTTGATAAATTATATATAAATTCATAATCAATTCATAATTTTACAATATGGCAATTTTACGTTTTAGAATTTATTGGGAAGATGATGACAGTATCTATAGAGATGTAGTTATAAAACACACCCAAACCTTTGCAGATCTGCACAATTGCATCGTAAAAAGTTTTGAGTTTGACAACAAACACAAAGCTACTTTTTATCGCAGTAACGACAGCTGGTTGCGTGGCCGTGAAATTTCTCTGGAGAAATACGAAGACAAAATTTATAAAGCTGAGCCATTAATAATGACTGAGGTAACCATGGGATCGGAAATAAAAGATCCTAACCAAAAGTTTATCTATGTGTACGATTTTAATAAATTCTGGACTTTTATGGTTGAATTAATTAATGTTGATAAATCTGCCAATATAAAGCTGACCTACCCCGCCTGTATAAGGGTTGAAGGTATTGCTCCATCCCAGTATGGAACTAAAGGACTAATAGATAAACGCCTTGCCGAAGTAGAGGAAAAGTACGATTTAAATGCCGCCGCAATGCTGGAAGGTTTTAGTGAAGAAGATGAAGAAGGCAATGTACCTGAAACCTCCGAAGAAGAAGATGGGGGAGAAGACAGTCACCAGGAAGAATTTTAATTGCAGCTAAAGAAAGCGTTTTTAAGAAAAAAAATCTTCAAACTCATTTTAATTTACGTACGAAGTTTTAATAAAATTTTTATTGGAGCAATATTTATATTCTTAATAAATGTTATATGATTTAATACTTTTTATCAAAATACAATAGGTAAATTATATAATGTTTCCTTTAAAATTCCTTATTATCAATACTTTTAGTTATCCTCAATAATATCGTTTTCCTACAAATAATATACAATCCATAGCATGCAATATCGATATTGTCTACAAACAATTTTGATACAGTACAGCCATGCCATATCTAATATCTATTTAAAAAATCATCCAATCAATTTAAAATATTCTATTAATGAAGACTTGTATAATTGTAGTAGGCCCTACGGCAGTAGGTAAAACAGCTTTGGCTATTCAATTGGCACAGCATTTTGGTACAGCTATAATCTCAGCAGACAGCAGGCAATGTTTTAAGGAACTTAACCTTGGGGTAGCCAAACCCTCCGCAGAAGAATTGGCTCAGATAAAACATTATTTTATAAATTCTCACACCATAAAAGATACTTTAAATGCGGCCATTTTTGAACAATATGGTCTGGCTAAAATAAAGGAAATATTTAAACAGCAGGATGTTGCTGTAATGGTTGGTGGTACAGGGTTGTATATAAAAACTTTTGCAGATGGTATTGATGAAGTACCGGTTATAAAACCCGAAATAAGAGACCAGATAATTGCAGATTATGAATGGGAAGGGTTAGCATGGCTGCAACAACAAGTGGAAAAAAAGGATCCGCTGTATTTTGAAAAGGGGGAAACAAAAAATCCACAGCGTTTAATGCGTGCCCTGGAAGTAAAATTATCTACCGGTAAATCTATAATTGAATTTCAAACCCAACAAAAACGACTTAGAGATTTCAATATAATCAGGGTAGGGTTGGAAATACCAAAAGAAGACCTTCATAAAAGAATAAACAGCCGGGTAGATAAAATGATGCAGGATGGGTTACTGAATGAAGTAAAAACTTTAGTGCCGCACAAAGAATTGAATGCGCTTCAAACGGTAGGTTACCGCGAATTATTCGGTCACCTCATTGGCGATTTAAGTCTTGAAGATGCAGTAGAAGCCATCAAAATAAACACCCGTCAATATGCCAAACGCCAAATGACCTGGTTTAAAAAAGATGATGCAGTTAGGTGGTGCGCCCCGCAGTTGGAACTGGCAATGGAAATTATAAATAATGAACTGGTTATTAATTAATGAACTTTTAAATTGCTGCAATTTTACCAAAGGTTTATTGCAGCAATTATTTTCTACTTAATTAAAATCCCCAATACATATCAAAGTAGCTCTTATAATTTGATTAATTTAACGGACATATCACACTTGATAATTTTTTAACCGTAGCGCTTTAAACTGCCGCAACAACGCAATAAATACCTTGAAATAAAATGAATATAAATTTTAATGAAGGTTGTCGTAAAACCATTATAAGCGTAAATTGTTGACTAAAAGTAGGTGTATATTGCTTTTGATAAAATTTATGTAACTTTGCAGCCCTTTTAGGAAATCCGTTATGACTTAAATCTAATCAAGCACAAATGTCAACAAAAAAAAGAATTTTATTTATTGCCAATGAGATGTCTCCTTACGTAGAATTAACGGAGTTTGCGGAGATTATTAATAAACTGGCAGTAAAAGCGAATGATAGTGGAATGGAAGTTCGGTGTATAATGCCGCGCTTTGGTATTATCAATGAGCGAAGGCATCGATTGCATGAAGTAGTACGTTTGTCAGGTATCAATGTATCTATTGATGGCGATGACTACCCCTTAGTAATTAAGGTGGCTTCCCTGCCCAATGCACGCTTGCAGGTTTATTTTTTAGATAATGAAGATTTCTTTAAACGCAAGACTGTTTTTAATGATGAAAATGAAAAGTGGTATGATGATAACGGTTTAAGAACAGCTTTGTTCTGTAAAGGTGCCCTGGAAACGGTAAGAAAATTTGGATGGCCTCCGGATATTATTCATTGCAGTGGCTGGATGACAGGACTGATACCAATGTTTATTAAAACTGCCTATAAAAAAGAGCCGGTTTTTAGTAATTGTAAAGTAGTATACACCATTGGTCAAACCACTTTTAAAGAAAAGCTTGGAGAAGATTTTTTAAAGTTGGCCACCATCAATGATAATGTAACAAAAAAAGAATTGGAATTTTTTAAAGATATTAATAATGTTGCCATGTTCAGGGGGGGCGCTGCATTTGCAGATGCGGTTACTTTTGGAGCTGAAAAAGTGGATAAAAAATTAATTGAAGAGTTCAGTAAAATTAAAGGAAAAAAAACCTTACCCTTCAATCCGGAAAGTGACCTTACAGATTATTTACAATTGTATACAGATCTTTCAAAATAATTAAACGGGCTGAATTTTTTCAGTCCATTTGACTTAAATGTTAAAAAATGTCTTTACTTAATTATTTGAAAATTCAATAAAAAAGTACAAACCTATCTTTACAATCAAAATTTAAAACTATGCCTTATTTATTTACTTCGGAGTCCGTAAGTGAAGGACATCCGGATAAAATTGCTGATCAAATCAGCGATGCTTTAATTGATAACTTTTTAGCTTTTGATCCCAACAGTAAAGTAGCCTGCGAAACATTGGTTACAACTGGTCAGGTTGTATTGGCAGGTGAGGTTAAAAGTAAGGCCTATCTTGATGTTCAGGAGATAGCTCGTGGCGTGATCCGTAAGATTGGATACACCAAAAGTGAGTATATGTTTGAAGCAAATTCCTGTGGTATCTTATCTGCTATTCATGAGCAATCAGCAGATATTAATCAGGGGGTTGATAAACTAAAGAAGGAAGAACAAGGCGCAGGCGATCAGGGAATGATGTTTGGTTATGCAACCAACGAGACAGAAAACTATATGCCGCTTGCATTGGATCTTGCTCATTATATTTTATTAGAATTGGCGGCAGTTCGCAGAGAAAATAAAGAAATTAAATATTTACGTCCGGATGCAAAAAGCCAGGTAACATTAGAATATGATGACAATAATCGTCCTATTCGTATAGATGCCATTGTAGTATCAACACAGCATGATGATTTTGGAAATGATGCTACCATGCTTGCTAAAATTAAAAAGGATATTATCAATATTGTTATACCCCGTGTAAGAGCAAAGTATCCTAATTACGATCATCTTTTTACCAACAAAATTAAATACCATATCAACCCGACCGGAAAATTTGTAATCGGTGGCCCTCATGGCGATACCGGGTTAACCGGACGTAAGATTATTGTAGATACCTACGGTGGAAAAGGTGCCCATGGTGGTGGTGCTTTTAGTGGTAAAGATCCAAGTAAAGTTGATAGAAGTGCTGCCTATGCTACAAGGCATATTGCAAAAAATTTGGTAGCTGCAGGTTTGTGCGATGAGGTGCTGGTACAGGTAAGTTATGCCATTGGTGTAGCACAACCAACCAGTATAAATGTTGTAACGTATGGTACTGCTAAAGTAAATTTAACCGATGGGGAAATTGCTGCTAAAATAATGACTATGCCATGTTTTGATATGCGCCCATACTTTATTGAGCAACGCCTTAAATTGCGCAACCCAATCTATAGTGAAACTGCCGCATACGGTCATATGGGTCGTAAAAATGAAATAGTTGAAAAAACTTTTCATACCCCTTATGGCAAATCAATAACTAAAAAAGTAGAACTATTTACATGGGAAAAACTGGATGCAGTTAAAGATGTAAAAAAGGCATTCGCAATTAAATAATTATACTTGCCGTCTCCCAAAATGGGGCATAAAGAACCATAAGTTTTAAAGAGCTTATGGTTTTTTATTACAGTCAATAACGCTAAATTTTGCTTTGTGAAAAATTTCAGACAACAACAACATCGTCCAAAAAAAAATACCCTTGTAGTTGGCCGTGAAGCCATCATTGATGCCATGAAAACTGGTAAGCAATTGGAGCGTATTTATATGCAGACTACCATCCATGGCGAGGTAATTGAAGAAATTAAAAAGTTGGCCGAGCAGCATTTGGTACCCATCAACAAAGTACCGGTTGAAAAATTAAACAACTTCAATGTTAGCAACCATGAAGGTTGCGTTGCCTTAATAAGCAAAATTCAATATCAGAATTTACAGGATGTTATTTCGTTTATTGTGGAGCAGGGGCAAGTGCCATTATTTATTATTTTAGACAGCATAACAGATATAAGAAATATAGGCGCCATTGCCCGGAGTGCTTTTTGTTTTGGCGTTAACGGCATCATTATACCCGATAAAGGTGTAGGTGCATTAAATGAAGATGCTATCCTTACAAGTGCCGGCGCATTGGAGAAAATTGCGGTATGCAGGGTAGGTAGTTTAATGAAAACGGTTGATGAACTTCACCTGAATGGCATCAAAGTTTTTGCCAGTGAAATGACGGCGACAAAAAAGGTTTTTGAACTCGATTTAAAAGAACCCTGCGCCATTGTAATGGGAGGAGAAGAGCATGGTGTTTACCAGCCCTTACTAAAAATATGTGATGAACAATTTCAAATTCCTATGTTGTCAGATTTTGATAGTTTAAATGTTTCGGTAGCAACCGGCATCATTTTATACGAAGTAATGAAACAAAGAATTGGATAATTAGGGTATAGTTTTATAATAATTTCCGGATCATTATCTTTTATCAAACATATTCAGACCTTTTTTAAAGTTTCCAAAAGGTAACTTTAAAAAAGGTTTTTAACTTCAATGATCTGTTAAAACTGGATGGTAGTTGTAGTTTAATCGGCATTTTTATTTTCATTTCCTTAGGCCTTTCACTACTTAAAATTAAGTTTGTATTGATAAATCTTTAAAAATCTAAAGGCATTTTTATTTTATTATCTGTAATGGTTTTGTAGAAACTTGTTCTTGTTAGATATTAATAAAATTGAAAGGCGCCTGTTAATTTTCAAACTTACTTTTTAACTCCTGTTAAAGATGATGCTATTTTAAGTTTACCGTGGAAGCCAATGCTAATATTAACCGGCACTACTTTATTCTTTATATCAGCTCAATTGGATCATCCTGTATTTTAAATTTTTCATACTGGTTATGGATAGCTAAAATTAATACACCAAATAAAACCGCTACTACAATTAGGATAGTATTCAATAGGCCCTCGGCCCCAAAGGATAATTTCATTAAAATAGTGGAGATAATAAAGCCGGAGTTCCTAATGACTTTATTAAATTTATCGGTATGTAAAAAGGAAAATAAAAGCAGTAACACATCGATTAAAATAAGTACCGTAAAAAAATCATCAAAAAATATTTTATTTACATCTCTGATGGTGTCTACCAATTGTGTTATTGAAAAAAAACTATCAATTATCCACCTGCCAAAACTGTAGATAGCTAAAGCCAAAAATAAAGGTATCAAACACATGGCTATAATATTCTTCATCTTAATAAACTTGACTATTTCTGCTAAAGGTTCTTCGGATTTCTTTGGTAACAATTCCCGCTGGCTATTCAATCTGTAAAATATAAAAATCATAAAAAACAATAGGATAGTTGCCAATAGATCGTAAGTAAAGTGAAGGTCATTGTTTATCTTAAACCAATCTGCAGTAAATTCTAACTTTGAAAGATCTTTAAAAACCCTTCTAATAACAATAAGGGTTATAATTTCATATTGTTTGCCAATATAAATTGAGGTTGATCTTGGTAAATAATATACCAATAGATATACTTCGTAAATTAAAATAAAAGAAAAAGGTGTATAAATAGCTGCTACAGGGTTATTCAATAAATTTGAATTGTCATTTAAATGAACCAATTTAAAGTGGACAAGTCCAATAATAAATAAATGCAACAAAAAACTGATTATCGCAATAGTTACAATAATTGTTTCACTTTTTTGTTTGGTAGATTTTGAAAGAAGGAAAGCGTAAAAAAAATTGAAGATTTTGTTTTTTTTGTTCATGTTATTTTTACGTATAAATATACTTGCAGTAAGTCTGCATTGATTTACACGCTTTGTTCGTTAAACAAAATTTACTATAAAAAGTTGGCAGTCAAATTAAAGCACCTGTTGCACTTGCAATTGATTATATTACCTGCCTTGTGCAAAATTTAAATATATTTTCCAAAAAGAATATTCAAGACTCTTGAAATAATTCATTAACAGGGTAATTTTATTCATAGGATTAGGTAGATCATTTGCAAACCTGCTATCTTAAGCTGTTTTTTACCTTTTTAAATTAAGCGGATTAAAAAATATTACGGTCATTAAGTAACCTTGGTTAACATTAAAAAACGCGACTATTTTTTAAGCGTTATAGTTTGAAAGTGGTACTTTTTTTAATTCAGCATCCCTTTTTTCTTTATACCCTTCCCCTCCACAGCCGGCGGGCTGCGTAACTGCAACGCCACTCCATTGGCTTCTTTCAAAAAAAATAAGCTGCGCATTTTTTATTGAATCCACCCTTGGCGGACCGAACCCAATGGGGCGGCTTATGCAATTACTGGTGTTTTAAAAGGCATACTGCGAAGGGCATTATTTATTGAAAATATAAAATTTGAATTGATAAAATGTAAAAATTAAACACAGATAAGTCTGAGAATCAAAACGCTTGAAGTATACTTTTATATTATCTAAAAGTTATACAGCTCTGGGTATACTGCTTTTGCGACTTATCTACTTAATCCAATTTATTCATATAAAACAAGCTTGACCGACTACTTAATAATCTATTCAAGAGTTAGCTAAAATATAAACCAGCCTACCAGTATTGTTCAATTTATTATTGATAGATTTTAGGTTAAAAATTTTGCTATCTCTTTCAAATATTTGATGATTAATAATTTGCAAGGTTGATATATAAATTTTATAACAGATTTTAAGTTTAATGTTTTTAAAGCCTTTTCACTCATTTGAAAATTGTTTTCCTTCATTAAAATGGCCTTAATTTATAACAATTCAACCATTAGGCGTACAAGCATTGCTGCAGCTTGTTTTGCCTCGGTACGTTGTGCAGGTAAATCATATCTTTTTTGGTTTTTTTTAATCTCATCCCATAATTCATCTACTTCTTCTAATATTACAGCATACGCCTCATGCTGGTTGTGAAAATTTACAGGAAATAATGTTTTAGCCCGGCGGACTTCTGCCGTTATTTCAGTTATGGCAAGAGTTAACCTTTCATCATAATTGTACTGTTCGGCAATTTTATTGCCTTGTGCATCTATCCCGTTAATAGTTTCGTTTTCCTTCATCCGGTAAATATATACAACTACCAGCCTTAAAAATTTTTAAAGAAAAGACATCATCAAATAGGCATTTACTTTTTTGATGAGGTGCCGCCTTGCATTTGTACTCCCGTTTTTTTTAAAATTAGTGGCTGCAGTACCTACTATTATAAAAGGCTAAAAAACACTGAAAAAAATATTTTAATCCTTTGATGAAAATTCAATATTGACAAAAAAAAGCGCGCTTAATTAATTAATATACTTAACTATTTGGTAACATATCGTTAACCGATTATTAACAATGCTTTAATCTCTTTGCATAAATTAATTAAGCATGAGATTTTACCTGATACTAATCAACTTACTAATTATCACCATTAGCAGCCTGGCTCAAAATTCAAAAATTGAAGGAAAAGTTACAGATGGTAAATCTTCCAATCCAATTGCCGGTGTTTCGGTTACCCTTAATGGGGGTAAAGTTGTAGCAGTCAGTAATGTTGATGGAAATTTTGTTTTTGTAACCGGAGCAGCAAAAAACTACACCCTTACTTTATCCGCTGTTGGCTATAGTACAAAAGAATTGGGCGACGTTGAAGTAGTTTTAAATAAAGTAACCGCATTGGATATTGTATTAACACCCGTAACCAAAACCGAAACGGGCCTTGTTATACGTTCTTCTGTACGCAGAGAATCGGTTGCGGCATTAATTGCTTATCAAAAAAATGCTCCGGTAATAGCGCAAGTAATTAGTGCAGAAGCTATCCGCAGATCGCCGGATAGAAATACAGGAGAGGTATTAAAACGTGTACCCGGAACTTCCTTACAAGATGGTAAGTATTTAGTAGTAAGAGGTTTGGCAGATCGCTACAACCAGGCCATGCTTAATGGAATATTATTAAACAGTACCGAGCCCGATCGTAAAACTTTTAGTTTCGATATTATTCCGTCTTCCATGATCGATAATATTATTATCAATAAATCATTTATTCCCGAACTATCGGGGGAGTGGGCAGGTGCCTTGATACAAGTAAATACAAAAGATCTGCCCCCTAAAAATTACCTGCAGGCGCAAGTAGGTACCGGCTTTAATACACAAACCATGGGGCAGGATTTTTATAATTATGAAGGCAGCAATACCGATTTTTTAGGCTTTGATAATGGTAAAAGAGCCCTTCCAGCCGGCATACCCCTTAAAGGAGCTTTTGCAAATTTATCTGCACAGCAAAAAACTGCCTATGGCCCTAGCTTTGAAAATGTTTGGAATTCCACTCCAAGCAATTCTACTATTATACCTGCTCTAAACCAAAGTTTTTTAATAAATGGTGGTTTTAATAAAAACCTTGGCGGTAATAATAAATTGGCCACCACCCTGGCATTTAATTATCACAGAAACACCAGGAGAACTGCTTCCGAGAATCAGGTAAACTCCTTTCAAAATAATATACCAAGTACTAAATACGATTATTTTAATAATAAGTATAGTAAGGATATCCTTGCCGGGGCATTGGCTAATATTACTTTGCAACTTGGCAATCACAGCAAAATTTCTTTTAAAAATATGCTCAATATCAATACCAGTAATTATATCACTATAAGAACGGGGAAAGATTATGAAGCCAGTGCCAATGGCGATAATATACGTGCTTCAGAATTGGCTTTTAAAGCAAATACATTTTTTAATACTCAATTGTCAGGCGAGCATAGCATAACGCCATTGGCAGCTAAGCTGCACTGGTTTGGTAGTTTCAATATTTTAGACCAATATATTCCCGATCAACGCAGGCTTCAGTATAATCAGTTAAACGGAGATGCTGCCGAACCTTTTTTAGCAACCATCGGCGGTTCTAACGCCTCACAAAAAAGTGGCAGCAGGTACTTTGGTTTTTTAAGTGATTATGTTTACACTGCAGGGGGCGATATCAGTAAAGATTTCAAAATTAATACCCTTACACAAACCATCAAGGCAGGCTACTTTTTTCAGGTAAAGGATCGGTTATTCGACTCCAGGCCTTTTGCAATTTACTTACCGCAAGAAAATAATGCGCTTCGTTTGTTAGATGCCGATAAAATTTTTGCAGCAGCAAACTTTGGTGACGGCAGCAATAATAAATTTGCCCTTAACGAGTTGGGTGGAGATAGGTATCGGTATATAGCCAACGCCATTTTAAACGCCGGTTTTCTGCAATTTGATAACCAGTTTCTTGAAAAATTTCGAGCAGTTTGGGGCTTAAGGATTGAAAATTTTGATCAGGTAATTGGCAGTTTAAATAAAAAAGATGCCCGATATGTTTACAGTAAAAAAACTGATTTTTTACCTGGTATAAATATTACCTATAAAGTAAATGCCAAAACCAATGTAAGGTTATCCGGTTCTCAAACAGTTATCCGGCCGGAGTTTAGGGAACTGAGTACTTTTCAGTTTTACGATTTTGATTTGGGCGCAACCATTGCAGGTAATACCTCTTTACAAAGAACTAAAGTTACCAATATCGATCTTCGGTATGAACTTTACCCTGCCGCAGGCGAATTGTTTACGCTGGGTATTTTTTATAAATATTTTAAAAACCCGATTGAATCAATTTTTAATGCACCCGATAGTTACAATTTTGTAAATGCCGACGAAGCCAACAGCTTTGGAGCAGAGCTTGAATTCAGAAAAAAATTATCCTTCCTCCCTTCCTTAAAAAACTTTACACTGCAGGGTAATGTATCTTATATATACAATAGGGTAAGTGGCATTGGAGAAGATCTGGCAAGATCGATGCAGGGCCAGAGTCCTTATTTATTAAATGCGTCCTTACAATACGACCTCGAAAAATATGGCATTAACACGAGCCTGTTATTTAATCAAATAGGAAGAAGAATAGCCTTTGTAGGCGGATCAGAAACGCCACCCATCTGGGAAAATCCACGTCCGTTATTAGATTTTCAAATAGCTAAAAAACTACTGAAGGGTAAGGGCGAAATAAAATTGAATGCCGCCGACATTTTTAATAAGCCGGCCATTTTTTACAACGATCTTAATCACAATAAAGGCTACGATAAAGGTATTGATGCCTTTGCTATAACCCGTAAATATGGCACTAACATTAGTGTATCCTTCGGCTATAATTTTTAATCCTTAATATTATTTCAAAAATTAAAACAATAATCAAACATGAAAAAGTTATTTATCTGCTGTGTGTTAACAATAGCATTAGCATCTATTGGGTGTCGTAAAATAGAAATGGACGGAACAAGTAATGTGGTAACACCAACACCTGTTAACCCGTCAGAAAATGTTATACTTGAAGGGAGAATTAGTGCAAACCGCACCTTAACAGCAGGAAATGTTTATAAACTAAGGGGCTTGGTTTATGTTACCAACGGTGCTATTTTAACCATTGAACCGGGTACAAAAATAGTGGGTGAATCAGGTAAAAATGGCGGTTTAATTATTACAAGAAGTTGTAAAATTATTGCGGACGGAACAGTTGATAAACCAATTGTATTTACATCCGAATTAAGTACTCCGCATAGAGGAGATTGGGCCGGCGTAATTTTATTGGGTAACGCGCCCACCAATGCATCTTTTAATGGTGTTCAAGGCATTGGCGAAATTGAAGGTGGTGTAAACAATAGCGATGGTTTAGGTCTTTATGGCACTCCATCAACGCAGGCCCAGAACCCTGCAGACAATAGCGGTATCCTACGATATGTTCGTATTGAATACGCAGGCTTTGCATTTTTGCCCGACAAGGAAATCAACGGACTTACCTTTGGTGGAGTTGGTAATAAGACCGTTGTAGATAATGTACAGGTTTCTTATGCAAATGATGATTCTTTTGAATGGTTTGGCGGTACGGTTAATTGCACGCACCTTATATCATTCAGAACCTTGGATGATGATTTTGATACCGACAATGGCTATACGGGTAAAGTTCAATTCGGTATATCTTTAAGAGATTCTGCCGTGGCTGATATCTCTAAAAGCGAAGCATTTGAAAGCGATAATGATGCCAACGGAAGTGCTTTATTACCACAAACAGCGGCAACTTTTAGTAATATGACGGTTATGGGACCAAAAGAAACTTTGGGCAATACCGGGAACAGCCTTTTTGTTTGGGGTGCTCAAATTAGAAGAAATTCTTCCATGTCTATTTTTAATTCGGTTATTCTTGGTTATCCCAATGGCTTATACATTGATGCTACAAAGGGTATACCTACAGACAACAATATTTCAGGTTCATTACTGGTTCAAAATACCATTATTGCCGGTTGTCCCAAACCAATATTATACAGCATTATGGGTAATGCCAATGCACCGCTTGTTGCTAATACCACCGCTACAATAACAGATTGGTATAATACTTCAGCTTATGCTAACAGTATTTTAGCAACAAACAAGGAGGTGGGTATAATCGCAGCATTTAATTATACCACGCCGGATTTCAACCCCACTGCTAATTCGGTTGCTGCAACCGGTGCCTCCTTTTTACACAGTAAATTAGCAACAGGTTTTACTACCGTATCTTATAAAGGAGCTTGTGCGGTAGGCGATACCTGGTGGAAAACCTGGACTAAATTTAATTAAACCTATTCCTGGAATTATATACAAACATAATTCAGTTGCTTTATATAGGGTATTCATATATTAATATTATATATATGAATACCCATTTTCCGACCTTTTATAAATACAACTTAATGAATTAGGCTATAAAATTCTTGAGTTTTTATTAAAATTAAATTGCCATACGGTAACTGTTAAAAAGCCCCTAATTATACCGCCTGTAAATAAACATCCTTAACTTTAATATGTCTTATATTTTATAAATTATGGAATACATATTGCTGTAGCTATTTATAGCAATTATATAAATTTAAAATTTTTAAAGATGAATAATTTTATTACAATCAGGTTTAATCCGGGTGGCGAAAATGAAAGCGGTAATGGTAAGGAAACCATTCAGCAGGAACAAAAAGAACTTACTAAGGATGACCACCATAATGACGAAAATAAGGAGCACAAAACAGTGATGGAAAAAATTAAAGAAGCCCTTCATGATTGGTCCAACAAGGACGAACAAGATCAGGCATTTGATGATACCAGGGTATAATTTCTGGCAATTATTTCAAAAAAAATCCTTGTTCGTTATATTAAAATATCGAACAAGGATTTTTATGTTTGGCAGTTTAAATAATGGTAATTAGCAATCTTACCGCATTAACTCATATTCAAATTACCGGCTTTTCTTTTTTACCCTGGCTCCCAATTTATTATTCAAACAACTCATATTTACTTTTCGGTCTTCTGCTTTCCCACCATTTAAAGTTTTTCAAATACATTTGGTCTTCGGGACGCTGGCGCATGGGGTAAAGTGTTCCGTCTACATCATTAATAAATTTTATACGGTGTACCGTTTGCTTTTCAAAATACACATCTATCACATCGCCCTTACTCCTGTTCATTCCAATATATGCACTGTCATTGTCCTGCGGGTAAAATATACTTTCCGCAGGAGAACCTTTAACACGCATATAATCCATGATGCCATCTTTTAAATAGCCATTAATTGTTCGGCCACCCATTTGATTATACATCAAAGGATTGGCTTCGTTAATAAGAATGCTATTTTCAAACACATACATCCGCTTTGCTTTTTTATTTTGGGTAAACAAGTAAATCGTATCTCCAGCTACCTGTGATTTGTTGTTAAATAAAAGCGGTTTTTGATACAATCGAAATACGGAATCTTCGGAAGAATAAAATAAACTATCGCATACGGCCTGCACCGAATCATTGAAAATACGCACATGGTGAAAAGCTTCGAAATACCTGATCGCACTGTCTTTAGGTATTCGCGGAGCATTTATTTTTTTTAAGGAATCATTGGCAGCAAAATTTTTATTATGCAGACTATCTTTTTGAGCTAGTCCAATAAAAAGACCATTTGCTGCCGTTTTAAATGATGCTGCTCTTAATAAGGCGGGATCCATTGGCAGGCGCGTGCGCAAAGCTTCCTTCTCTCTGATTCCCGCAATAGTTGCATCGGCTTTCCTTGTTAATTTATCCTCTTCTGAATTATCCAAAAAATCATCTTTCCTGCTTTGCGGATCAGTTTCAATAACATACCTGAAACTGCTATCTGCCTTTGTTGCGGGTATTGGTTTAAGCCAATCAATCGAATTGTTATTTTTTTGTAGTAAGGTGGTATTTAGACTTTGACTCAATGATGCTGAATCTTTTACATTTACAATAACTGTAGTCTTGAGGGTATCTTTTATTACAATCTTATTGCCCAGACTATCAAATTTTTCTACTGCAGAAAATAAGGTGTCAGCAGTAATAAAGGTACTATCCTTTGCTTCTCCTTTAAAAATGAGCAGGGGCTTTCTGCTGGCTAAGAAGGAACCGGTTAGTTCATTGGTAAATATCTGACCCCCTAAAATAGTATAACCATTTACACTATCTCTTATAATCGCATTTCCTTCCAGTTGAGCAATATGGGTTTTTTCATCGTAAGCACTTTCATTGGCTACATAGGTTCTTGTACTATCCTTAATGATAGAACGCTTGCCAAAATACGCTTGTCCGGTTGCTAAATTATAAGTGCCGTTGGTGGTAAAAATATCGCCCCCATTCTTACTTTTTATTTTGGTTGCGGTAATAAAAGTGGTAAGCTGCGATTGCGTATTGTACAACAAACTATCGCTTACTATATCATATTTAGGATCAACAAGGTGAACATTTTTTTTAAAATAAACATCCTTGGTACTTCCATAATAGGTGCCTTCTTCGCTGGTAAGTACCGTTTTGCTATTTACCACCCTGCCGCCAGTTGTGTAATTACCAATGCTGGATTTTAAATCGTATTGGAGTTCCTGCGTATAAAGCGTACCTTTTTTATCTGTTAACCGCACGTCTTTTTTAAGAAAAGCCATCCTGTCTGTTCCTACATATTTTAAATATTGTGAGTAGGTATTGATGCTGTCATTTTGATTTATATGTACGTTGCCAAAAGCTTCCATAACATTGGTGGCACTATTGATAGTTGCGCTGTCGCAATAAAAAAGGGTTACGCCCTCCTTTAAAATAACATTGCCTGCAATGGTACGCAAACTGGTTACAGAATCTATAGTTTTATTGCGCAGACTGTTGCCCTGAATAATTTGGATTGTTCTAATGGTATCTGCACCTGTTGGGTTTACAGCAGGTGGGGAAGTTTGCCCTATTGTATTAAGATTTGCTACAATTAAAAATGTGCCTATAAAAAAAACTGCTTTGGTAAATTTAAATTTCAATACATAAAGTTTTTAGCCTGCTGCAATTTCTACTATTATTTATAAATGCCATCATAAAATATTATAAATAATGCATAAAGAAGTAAAGTAAAATGAATCAGTTGGCAGTTGGAGGTAAAACAGCGAAACGCCAAAGCCAGGTGGCACAATACTTTTTGGAGCAGCACTTTGGAAAATGGCTTTTAAAAGCGAATTATTAAAAAGGTGCAAATTGGAACTATTGAATTATTTACTAAGCTTATAAATTATAGGGTAACCAATGAAGCGTTTTAATGCTATGCGTTTTCGAATGTGGTTTTTAATAATAATTTAGGGAAGCGAAGCTTGTAAATAATCTAAATTATTTGCATTTATAAAATAAAATTATACCTGAAGTTCGTTTTACTTCACCGCAGTACAATAAATACTCTTTTGCAAGCTTATTGATTAAAACCTTTTGTAGGAAGGTAAGGGGCGTTGACCGTATCAGCCAATGGAACCATCAAAGGACTGCTTTTATCTTTTCTGCCAAAAACCGAAATGCTGACGTAACGTTTCGGGTGCGTTCTTACATCATCCAGTAAAACATTAATTTTATTACTGGTAGCATTGAGGTTATTGTACAATTTAGTATCGTTAATTAAAAGGCCAAGCGTACCGTTATTGCTGGTTATCTTGCCAACGGCTGTTTGAAGGTTACCAATTGTACCGTTTAAAGAATTTAATGTTCTTGCAAAATCAAGCTTCGATAATTTATCGGTTGTGCTTACCAAATTGGTCATGGTTTGGTTAACCTTATCGCTGTTATTTTTTAAGGCACCTGTAAAAGCACTCACATTATCCAACGTTTTAGTTAAAGCACCTGTTTGTGAATTTAATAAACCCTGCAGCGAAGCAGAGGATACGGCTAAACTTGCCGTAGTTGCATTTAAATTATTCAACATTCCCTTAATATTATTCTTGGTATTGGGGTCAAAAATATTATTGACCGTACTTAACAAAGTATCCAATGTTTTTACTGCACTGGTAACCTGAAATAAAACAGGATCTAATTTTTTCATTGCATCACCCACAATATCCGAACTGATAACTGTTTTTAAGGTGTCATAATTATTTAAAGCAGTGTTACTGTTCCCTAAGCGAATATCCAATTCAACAGTACCTAAAAGGGATTTACTAATAACTGCCACAGCATCATTAGGTACAATTACGTCTTCTGTCATATTAATGTCTACCACGATTCTCCGCATGTCTCTTCCACCATCTGTTTTATTGATATTGCCCACTTGCTTACCATTAATAACCACAGGATTACTATTATTAAGACCCTGAATATCATTAAAAACAGCAAAATAATGTTTGGTCTTTTTACCGATATTTTTACCTTTTAAAAAATTAAAACCTAAAATTAGTAGTACGATCGCAACCGCTGTTAATGCGCCTACTTTTGTTTCATTAGAGATGGTCATTGTGTAAACTACGTTGGTTAAAGTAAAATTAGGTAAAATTATTTGAGGGGGTTAGTGCAAATGGCATACCTATTTTTTTGAGAATAACACAACCCCATTCTTCTTCGCATCCGATGTTACCCGTACTTCTGTTCTTGTGGTGCCGTCTGTCACAATCATCAGCGCAGTATTTGGAGGTATACTTCCTTCATTTTCTGCATAAATCAATAATTCATTTTCCGTTTTATCCAGGTCGGCGGTAAGGCTTAATGTCAAGGGCTTATCGGTTAATTTTTTATTGCTTAAAATGGGTTTACCATTGTAATAAACAGACACGATATCTCCATCAATATCTCCGTCATCGTATAAATCCACCTTAAAGCTGGACTGCTTTAGTTCGATTTTTTTAAGGATATTTTTAGTTCGGCTGGTATATTTTTCAGCTTTTGTAGGGGTATCTGCCATCTCAGTGTTTGATGGTTTTACCACTGTGGCTGCAGATAATGTTGCTGTATGGTCAATTTCTTCTTTATATTTTTTAACCGCTCTCGCGATACATTCGGCAAGCTCCTGCTGACCAGCTTCGCTATTTAAATAACGTTCATCATCATGGGTGGTAATAAAGCCTGTTTCTATTAAAATAGCCGGCATATTTGTAGCTTGCAATACCCAAATACCTTTCTGGCGCTGGTTTA
>JAYTHI010000221.1:0-12597 GCA_043732685.1 Ferruginibacter sp.
GGAGAGTTTTTTTCCGTAAGCAGTTTTATTGTTGAAGGCCGCTTCGTCTTTATTTTTTTGCTGAAACAATTCATTGATCATCGCCACATATTTATCAGCATAGCTTGTCCAGGAATATAATTGGCTTGCGGCAACAATGCCGTTAGTCGAATACCTATCCCACAACTGCCCATCCGAAATTATTTCCTTCAGTGCCGTTGCAATGGCCGCAGGGTCTTCTACATCCACCAGCAGACCGTTGCCGCATTGTTCCAAAATTTCCTTGGGCCCTCCTGTAGGCGACGCAATAATGGGCAGGCCGCAAGCAGCGGCTTCTACAATAGTCAGACCAAAATTTTCACCTGGCGTAGCATTTACAAATACCCCTTTTTTACGGGCAGCTATGCGGTATATTTCCGGCACTTCAAGCTTGGGGTCATTCTTTTTAGGAATGGCCATTTTTCCATACAGGTCGTATTTATCAAGCAGCAGCAAAAGGTTGGTGAGTATATCTTTTTCATCTTCTGGCATGGTAGAAATATCTTTTCTAACGCCGGCAAAAATGGCAAGGTTGGCCATGGCCTGTAATTCTTTATCCTGCCCATAACATTGAATGATGGCTTCAAAGTTTTTTCGTTTATCTGCCCTTCCAATGGACAATATCAATGGTTTTGCAGGGTTGAAGAGAAAACGTTCAATATCAGAATTGATACGATACATTGCCTGCTCCTGCTCGATAGACATTTTAAAAGCGGGCATATCCAGCCTGTAAAAAGGATAAAATAATTCATCATTCACACCTGGCGGTATCACTTCAAATTTGGCTGCTTTAACATTATCGTACAGGCCATACTGTGTATCTATAATATGCTGCGTGCTTACCACTATCCTGTCAGCGTTCTTCAGCATGCTTTCTTCCACCGCAATGCGGCGTTCCATTTTAAATTTGTCTTCTATCTTTTCGGCACTCATGCCTTCCTGCAATAAAATATTTTTTTTGTTCTTTCCTAACGAATGCCCTGTGGCAAGAAAAGGGATGCCGAAAATTTCGCTTATCTGCCCGGCCAGGTAATTGCCATCCGCATAATGCCCGTGCACCACATCAGGAAAATCTGCTTCTTCATCAATGAAGCGTATCGTCTTATCAATAAATTCATCCAGGTGCTCCCACAAAGCTTCTTTTGCACGGTAAGTGTTTCCACCGCAAGCCATCCTTATGATCCTGGCCTTATCATTTACCACTTCAATTTCCTTTTCGTATGTTGCAGATACTCTCCTATCTATAATTCTTCGGGTAAATAAATCTACTTTTCGTACCTGTGGATGCTTTGAAAGATTTTCTAATAATTCCAGCACATATTTTACCTGTCCGCCTGTATCCTTGTCTCTTCCTATTTCTGGATCTGTATACCTGATAAGGCCATGCGGACTGTATAACTGGATATAATATTCTTTCATAATTTCTTTGTTTCACATGATATAAACTAATGGTAAAATTAGTTTATTGAAAAATATTAGGGGTAGTTTTACCATTAAAAGAACATTAAAATTTATGTATTCAGGTTCAGGATTCAGTGATTGGGAGATAGGCGATATTACGGTTATAATTCATGATGGGGTTTATCATTTATTTCACCTTATTATTCCAAATCATGATTATATAGCACATGCAGTTTCCAGAGATGGCATTTCATGGAAAAGGGTAAACAATGCCTTGTTCGTAGGTAACCCCGGCGATTGGGATGATGATATGCTATGGACAATGCATGTGGTTGAAGTGGGTGCAAAGTTTGAAATGTATTATACTGGTTTACAACGAAAAGATCGGGGTATTGCTTCAAAAATAGGTTATGCTGAATCTACTGATCTCATCAACTGGAACAAGCGCAGCAAAACAATTTTCCCTATTGAGCCTAAAGGAATTTTTTATGAGACATACAAAACTAATCCCAGAACATGGCTGAGTTTTCGTGATCCTTATTACTTTAAATATGAGGGAGAGGTGTACCTGCTGGTTGCCACCCGTACCATTATTGGACCGGTTTCGAGGAGGGGTTGTGTAGGCATTGTGAAGATAACGAATGATGTTTTTGAAATACTGCCGCCATTGCTGTACCCGATGGTGTATGATGATATTGAATGCCCATGTGTGTTTGAGCTGAATGGAAAATTTTATTTGCTGGGTTCTATAAGGGAAGATATTAAAGTACGGTACTGGTTTGCACCCGATTTTTTTGGAGAATACCATTCTTTTAGTGCCGATGTGCTGTTGCCTAAGGGAAATTACGCAGCCCGTATCGTTCAGGATGGAAAGCATTTACTGCTGTATAATTTTTTTTATACCTATGGAAAAATAGATTCCCTTAGAGTATTGCCGCCGCCAAAAGAATTAGATACCGATACTGAGGGAAGGCTGGTGTTAAAAAGTTATTACAGGTGGGAATTGATGGTAACCCAAACAATTAACCAGAACGCATTCGGCAGCATTAAACCCCTGCTGGGCAATCTTACAGCATCTTCCATTTTTGACGCAGAGAAATGGACCTGCGAGGCCAGGAGCGGCTACGAATTATTTTGTTTTAAAAAGCCTTCTGCAAGCTTTATATGGGAAGGATTATTAACGGTTGAAGGCATGGGCAAATTTGGCCTGGTAAGTAATATAGACCAGGATGGGAACGGTTATTTTATTTCGCTGGATATTATTAATGGCGTCGCAAACATCCGCACCTGGGGGTTTAACCCTTTGAATACAAAACAAAATTTTATTTTTCATGATATCCAGTCTGGCCTTTTTACAACCGGCAAAAGCAAATCTTTTTACTTCAGGCTTATCAGTTATGGTAATTACATCGAACTTTCCATTGATACTGTAGTAATACTCACTTTGATGGATTATACCTTTTCAGGCGGCTACATCGGCTTGTATTCCTGTTCGTCGGTTATTGCCCTACAACAATCCATTGTAAAAACATTGCCTAACCCTCCGGAAGAATATGCCAGCCAGGAGGAAGTACAAAAAATAACAAATCAGTAAAAAACAAACCTATACTGTTGATAAATTTTAAAAAATGTATTTGATTAAGAATAAGCCTGAGTCTATAAAGTTACTTTGGAAGCAACGTAACCTCATTTTGGGGCTCTTTAATTTTTAATTGAGAATATTTACGGATATTTTCTGTTGCAGTTCCGACTTTGTCAATAATAGAAAGCAAATTTTCAGGCCCAAGTCCCAAGTGAGCTGCCCACCATATTAATTCACCAAGATCATTTGTATTTACATTTTCAAAACTTGCCGGTATTTTTATTTCTATGATCATTTAATACTTTTGCAAATTTTTAATTATTTTAATAAAAAGATATTGCGGATAAAATCCCATGCTGAAATTTTCAACATGAGATTACTGTAGGTAGGCTAGTTTTTCAAGTAATTTTTTATAGTATTACTATTTATATTTTTCTTGTTCATCACCTTTGTTATTTTTACGACATTTTTCGCTTTACTTCAGAAAGTTTATTAATAACGAAGTATAACCAGATACTTTTCAGGCATCTGAATCATCCTAAGCCAGGTTAATAGTTAGTAAGGGAAAATCCGAATGTTTCTGTAGCATACCAGTTATTAGTTTAGAAAAAAATCCCGGCATCGTTGTTTGAGTTTCGGGGTTCATTATAATAAGGTCTGCATTATTTAGATTGGCAAATTCATTAACAGCCGATGCTACATTATTACCAAAAATAATTTTCAATTCTATGGGTACAGTACAATTATCTTTTACCAGATAATAAGCTTTACTTAAATAATGTTGCAAATTAATTTCAGTCTTTTTGTTTTCAATACCAAGTAATTTAATTGTTGTATTATGTTGGTTTGATAAGTAAATACCATACATTATTTTTTTGACTGGAAGAAAATCTGTTACAGGTATTACAATGGTGCCCAGATTCGTAAGGTGCCTGTTTAAAGGAACTGTAATCACAGGTATATTTATACGTTGAGCCACATTATCTGGGTTAATATTTAATTTCCTATTTAAAAATAGCCTCCTTTTTTGTCCAATTATAACAAGGTCGTAATACTGATTATTTACCATATCAATAATTACTTCATCCCATGTGCCTTTAACTATACTATAGCCAACTTGCAATTTATTTTTTAAGATATAGGGGATTGAAGAACATAACTTATTCATTTGCTTATTCAGTTCCTTTTCGTTTTTTATACGATCAAATGGGACTGTTTTAGAAGGTATTGCGATTGTAAACAATGGAGAAGTAAAAGGAACAACATGCAACAGGTGAATGCTACAATTATATTCTATGGCGATGTCAGCAGCCTTTTTCAATAGTATTCCCGAATCTGAAGAAAAGTTAATCGGTACCAATATTTTATTAAATAACTTTTGCATTGATGTGCACTTTAATTTATATAATATTACGTGGCAGCATTTAAAGGCAGATTAAATCCGTATTAAAATTGCATTAAAATTACTAAGGGCAGGCTGCCGTAATATCTATAAATATTTACTTGTGGTAAAGTACTGCTACAGTTTACCCAGTGGCGAATTATTGGGGATTATAATTAAAAAAGTAGTGCCTGATTCGGCAATAGATTCAACTTCCAGTGTTCCTTTATGTAGAGAAAGAATTCGTTTTGTTAAGGTAAGTCCCAGCCCAAAACCCGGTTTTTGGAGCGCTGAAGAAGCCCGAAAAAAAGGCTGAAATATATTTTGAATATCGGCTTCGCTGATTACGTCGCCATTATTTAAAACTTTTATTAAAATTTCATGTTTATTAAACGAAACTGTAACTAAAGCTTTTTTGTTATCGGAATATTTACAACCATTTTCAATAATATTTTTAATGGCTATATAAAGCAGGTTGCTGTTGCCATATACGGTAAGTAGTTTTTCATCATCCGGAAATATGTCAAAATCAAGTTCTACTTTATACTCCGGGCGTTGCCTGCGCAGGTCTGTTACAACTTTAAACAAAACTTCATCGAGTCTTATTTCAAGCAAATCAATCCCTCCATGTGCACCAGTTTTTGCAATATCCAGTAAACTATGGGTAAGTAATTGCATGTCTCTGGTATCTTCATAAATACTTTGCATTACCCGCTTATATTCCAGGGCCGTTCTTTCCTTTTGAAGGGCTACTTCAAGCTGGCTGGAAATTGAAGTAAGGGGAGTAGACAGTTCATGGGATGCATTTGAAATAAAACGGCGCTGAACTGAAAATGATTCTTCCAGCCGATCCAGCAGGTTATTGAATGTATTTGCCAGCTTAGATAATTCATCTCCTGAATTCGTAATTTTTATGCGACGTGAAAAATTATTGGAAGTAATAAGGTTTACTTCCGCAGTAATTTGTGCCATTGGCCTTATCAGAGATTTTGCAAAAATAATCCCGGTTATAAAGGATAATAAAATTGACAATCCCAGAGATAAAAATAATATTTTTTTTAATTGTTCTATAAATTCACGTCCATCTACATCCTGTGCTGCTACTGCTACAATAAAATTATCAGTATTGTCCCCATGATATATGGCAACTGCTTTTCTATTATGGTAAGTAAAATAATATTCGGTATTATTTTTTGTCTGCTCAATTATTGCTGGTGTCAGGTACATGGAGTCACCTTGTTTATCAGAATAAAGGTATTCGGGTATATTGTTATACCGGGTGATGGTAACACTTTTATTTAGAAGCGATGCGACCGCATATGCATCCATTTTTTTGAGCATGGTGAAATTGCTGTCTTGCATTTCCGCGTATACCTTGGCTGTGCTTAATGCCCTGTTTTTAAGTCTTGAATTAAACAAATGATCTCTTTCTGCTACACTAAAAAAGTAAACAGACAGGCCGATTATTGTAAACAGTAAAGTTGCCAGTGCAGCAAATAAAAATGCTATTTTATATTTTATACTCATGTAGTTATCTTTCCTTCATAATATATCCCATGCCTACATGTGTATGAATTAATTTAGACTCAAAGTCCCGGTCAATCTTTCTGCGTAAAAAATTCACGTATACATCTATCACATTTGTTTTTGTATCAAAATCAAGGTCCCAAACGTTGATGGCTATATCTGCCCTTGAAATTACGCGATTTCGGTTACGCATAAAATATTCCAGCAATTGAAATTCTTTTGCAGTAAGGATAATGTCCACTCCATTTCTGATAACTTCTTTACTATCAATATTTAATTCAAGATCTCCCACTTTTAAAATAGTACCAACAGGTAACAACTGGTTCATTGTTCTTTTAAGTAATGCGCTAATGCGTACAACCAATTCTTTAAATTCAAATGGCTTTACCAGGTAATCATCGGTTCCGGCATCAAAGCCTTCCAACTTATCTTCCATAGTATTTAATGCAGTAAGCATTATTATTGGAATATGCAGATTATGACTGCGAATGATTTTGGATAAATCATAACCATTAATGCCTGGAAGATTTAGATCAGTAATAATTAAATTAAAACTGCCTGATTCAAAAAGCCTTAAGCCTATCTTACCATCATAGGCCGTTGTTACATGATAATTTAACTCTGTTAAACCTTTAGCAAGTGTGTCAGCAATTTTTTTTTCATCTTCAATTAATAGTATTTTTATTTCTTCCATAGGTTCAACATTTTTACTACTGTTGTTCTCGTTATTTTTAAATAAAACAGCAAGATTTCAGGCAGTTACCTTTTATTGTTTGAGGTATATTTATAAAATTCGACAAATTAACACCTGGTTGCGGATTTACTTAACCAGAAATATTGCAATGCATTTTTCTAGTTTTTTAATCAAAAATAATTAATGCTAAAGTACTAACTACCATTTTTTACAGCATTATTGCAAATTCTGAAAAAGAATTAAATAAGATAAATTTTTTGGTACCATGCCGTTATTTTTTCACAAATATGGGTTGTCAGTTTAACAGGCACATTAAAAGAGAATTAAAAAAGGATTAAAATATATTTTATAACCTTTATTCAGCATCATTTATAATACAGACTTCTAATTTTCATCTTGATTAACCTATTCAAAGAGCACGGTTTATCAACTGAAAAGTTTTTAAACATGGAACGCTTTTATTTTTTAAAATTAAGTAAATTTCCGGGGGATAACTATACTATATTTCTACCAACATCAGTATGCTTTAGGCTAAAAAATTTCATTTAGTTGTATTTACTGCGTTTTTTGTTAGGAGGTTATTTGTTGATATTTATCAGCGTTGACAAGTGAAGTCTCTTTACCGGCCATAAAAATAGTTTGTGTTGGAAATGCAAACTCAATATTTTCTTTTTCAAAGATTTCAAAAATTGTTAAACAAATAGATTGTTGGATACTCATATACAATACATAATCGGCTGAATTGATATAATATACGATCTCATAATTTATACTAAAGTCGCCAAAAGATTTAAAATGAACCCTATCTAATTGCGCGTTTTCTTGTGTTGCTATAATGTTACTTATCATCCCTGGAATATTGCGCAATTTTATTGATGGTGTGTAATAAACAACGCCAATGCTAAAAATAATTCTTCTTCTGTCGAGGCGTTTGTAATTCTGAATAACTGACTTTGAAATTTCTGAATTGGGAACAATTAGTTGTTGCCCGTCCAGGCTTCTGACATGAGATGTTTTAATCCCTATTTTTTCAACAACGCCACCATAAGTACCCACAACAATATAATCTCCAATCTCAAATGGCTTATCAAAAAAGATAACGATATAGCTGAACAGATCGCCAAGGATGGACTGCGCAGCAAGTGCAATGGCTATGCCACCTACCCCCAGTCCGGCGATAATTGTGGTAATATTGTAACCAAGGTTATCTGCCAGCATAATGATGCCCATTAACCATATTACAGCTTTTACAATCAGTAGCATCCCTTCTGTCTGTCTGATTCGATTTTCCGGCTCTCCCTTTTTTTTCATGTACAAGTGAATAGCCTTGTGAAATAAAAAATTAATCAGTCTTACCAGGTAATACCCCGTTATAAACATCAATGCAGCACTGATAACACGGTCAGTTCTTTCCGAAAGATTAAGACTCTGCAGGATATAATAATTAACCAGCAGGTAGCAGTAAGGAATAAAAAAGCGTTCTGTTATTTCAACTGCAAAATCATCCAGTATACTCTTTGTGTTGCT
This sequence comes from Ferruginibacter sp., assembly GCA_043732685.1. Taxonomy (GTDB): domain Bacteria; phylum Bacteroidota; class Bacteroidia; order Chitinophagales; family Chitinophagaceae; genus Ferruginibacter. The sequence continues at coordinate 8,131 of JAYTHI010000221.1, forward strand.
GGTTATCTTTTTTATACCCGCAATTAACTTGTGCCGGGTTAAATTTAGGAGTATCCATATAAAAAACATACCTGCTACCACTAATAAGTAGTCTAAAAATGTATTGCCTAAAAATGTATTTGCTAAAAATTCTTTCATGCCTGTCAATTTTTGTAAAGTGTATTAAATGGCTGCAATATCACCACCCCAAATTAATAAGCCATTAAAATGACATTAACAATAAGCAAGCTGCAGCTGTCAAACAAAAATTTTAATCTCGTTTTAATCAGAGATTAAGACACTTTTTATAACCCCATTGTAATATTGAAATAAATTAAAAGTAATAGCCATGCAAAAATTATTCAATAAAATACTTATACCAATCGATTTAAATTCCGAGGCTAAAAAACTGGTAGAAAAAGCAGTAGAAATGGCATTGCAATATAAGTGTACCATTCATTTATTGCATGTTATACCATCTTATAATATGGCATATTGCGCATTAGTATCTGGCGGGATGATGTTGCCCCTAAACTCAATGGACGAAAAGGATGCCTTAGAAATAAAAATGGATAAATTATGCAACAATATCCCGAAAGAACTTAAAGGTACAAGAGGTGCCTGTTGTACTATTTTGACGGGAAATAGGGAGGAGGCAATTATTAATTTGGTACAGGAAAATAATTTTGACTTAATATTAATTGACCGGACAAGTCTTTTTTTATCTTCAAAAAGAATTGCTTTAAATCCAGATAAAATTTCTCAGGCAACAGGTAGGCCGGTAATATCTATACCCGCAGAAAAACACCCCACAAAATTAGGAACCATCGTAATACCTGTTACAAATTTTTTACCGCTGCGTAAATTAATCTATGGCATTTACCTTGCACAGGCAGGTAATACAATACTAAATTTAGTTGCAATAGAAAATAAATCCAACTATAAGGCCAGGTATTATCTTAATAAATGCTTTTCGCTTGTACGGGACAATTGTAGCCTACCAATAGAACTTGAAACAGTAACAAGCAATAATGTTGCGAAGGCAGTAAACTGTTTTGCAGGTTCACATGCTACAGATATGATCATCGTAAACCCTGGCTCACAATCAAAAATACCCGGTTTTTTTGCCAAATTAACTGGTGGCAGTCTTCAGAAATATTCAGCATCAACAATATTAACGGTATCTCAACTTTAATCAAATAATTAATCATTTAAAACCAATAATTATGAAGTTTACAATTATAATAATTTTATCATTTTTTTTAATAAGGTCAGCACAAGCTCAAAGTATTGCTGATGCAAAAAAAAATATGTATTACGGGCGTGACGAAAGTGCAAAAAAAATGTTGGAATCAATGGTAAATCTATCCCCTGCCAACCCTGATGCTGTTTACCTGCTCGGTGAGCTTTATCTCCTCCAGGGCAATTTATCCGGAGCTTACAATATCTACAAAAATAAGTCTGGTGAAGAGTTACAGCAAGAGTACAATAAAAAAAAATCATCACTGGTGTATATTGGGTGGGCGCACGTGTTAATTGATACCGGAAGAGTAGCGGAAGGTAAAGCACTCATAGAAAGCATTCTCCTAAAGACTAAAAATAAAAATGTTGATGCACTAAGAGCTATTGCCTTGGTAAATATGAATGATAAAACAGGTGACCTGCGACTATCCATTCAACTACTCAGCAAGGCTATTGACAGGGATAAAAAAGACGCTTCTTTATATAACCTGCTTGGCGACGCTTACAGGAAACTGCAGGACGGATCAAATGCGGTTTTAAATTATAACCTAGCGCTTAAAGTGGATCCTCTTAATGCAGAAGCAATGTATAAAAAAGGAAAGATTTATAAAACACAAAACAATCCGGAGGTTTACCTGGATAGATTTAAACAAGCTTACGCCATGGATAGTACCTATACGCCTGTTTTGTATGAACTGTACCAATATTATTTTTCAAGAGATGTATATTATGCACAGTTATATTTTGCTAAATATATTGAACATTCAGATACTGAACCACAGCAGGCCTATCTGGCCGCAGACCTGGATTATGTATCTAAAAAATATACTGAAGCGATTGACAAAGCCAGACAGATAATTCATGTTGAAGGAGATAGCGCCCATCCGCGGCTTTACAAATTGATTGCGTATAGTTATGCTGCTATCAGTGATTCTTCCAATGCATTTACTTACATTAATCAATATTTTGATAAGCAGGATACAGCCGATTATGTGGCCAAAGATTTTGCTTTACAGGCGCAGCTAATGGAAAAAGAAAGCCGGGATACCAATCTTATCATCGCTACTTATACAAAAGCGTTATTGTTTGAAAAAAATATTGCCAATAAAGTAGAATACATTAATCATCTTATCCGCATAGCTTCATTATCTAACAATATCCAGCAGGAGTCTTATTGGAGAGGGCAGCTTTATAACACAAAACCTTATGCCTCCAACCTCGATTTGTATAAATGGGGTATAGCACTATATCAGGGTAAAAATTATGAACAAGCCGATAGTATATTTACAATTTATCAGGATAAATATCCAGAACAATTGTATGGTTACCTGTATAGGGCAAAAAGTAACACTTACCTGGATTCCGCTATGGAGAAAGGTTTGGCTGTACCCTATTATAAAAAATTAGTGCAAGTTGCAGAAAAAGATGAAATTAAAAATAAAGCAGTGTTGCTAATGTCTTACGAGTATCTTGGAGCATACGAAGCCAATGTTACCAGGCATTATGCTACTTCGCTTGAATACTTTGATAAGCTACTGGCTCTGGATCCAGGGAATGCAGATGCCGCAAAAAATTCGAAGGTGATAAAAAGATGGATGGAAAAACAGCAGGCCAGCAAGTAGCTTTTACTGGTAAAGCCCTTACTTATTACCTGCAGTACGGGCTTTACTTTTTTTGCAGTAATTACTATCATTATTGGCGTAAATGAAACCGCCGGTAAGCAACAACAACATTAATTATTAAAATAATAACAATGATGAAAATTAGTTGTAAACCATTCTTCCTATTGCTGGTACTGTCCTTCTTTACAATGTATGCCTAATGTTCCTTAATGTTGATGAAGCCGGCCATAATTTATTTAAGCCTCACACGTTTTTATATGTCTTTGCTAATGGTTTGCCCAATGGCAATTATTATGCTGATAATTATGCGTAAAATGTACAGCAACAAAAAGTTTAAAGGAGCCATTATTGCAATTGTGTCACTTGTGTTTATCTTTTCGCAGGTATCATTAAGGACTAGACAATCATTAAAGACCGCAATTATATCAACGCTATGATACCGAATCATACATCGGCCATACTCACCAGCAAGCATGCACCTATCAGCGATCCCGAACTCAGGCAATTATCCGAGGAAATTATCAGCTCTGAGGAAAAGGAAATTACACAGATGAAAGCGATTCTGAAAAGGTTGCAAAAATGAGCGGATAAACTAAATTTTTAGCCTCACCATTACAAGCGAAAAAATCATTTTTAAACATAATTTCACACCTTTAAGTAAATATTATTTTATAAGAATAAGGATAGCTACATGTGAGTGGGTGTATGAGAAACTTCTTCGTACAAGTCTACCTGCCAGGCTAAAATTTCTCTGTATTTATTAAACAGTTTTGTTTTGGATATACAGCCGATGAACTTTCTTTCTTCAAATATTTTTTTCTTATCGACGGAGGCCCTTTTATTGATATTTATTTTCATATAAAACTTGGCTCAATTCAAACGCCAAATCAAAATTTGCATGTGACAACCCATGTGTCATTTATGTGTCAATACTTGCGGTAATATGCGTGAAAAACTGGTTTATTTAAACCAAAAATCCCTTATAAATCAATGACTTATAAGGGATTAAATGTGCCCGGGACTGGATTCGTATAATCTTATTTATCAGCATTTTATAAACGCAATGTGTCTTTAATTAGTCAAACAAGTAAGTATAAATCTAATTATGTGTGGCTAATTTTTTTAATTTACAATTATGTAAAGAATTAGTTAAAGAGAGATTTAGAAAATTCTAATAATTGAATAAATAAATTTTTAGCGGAAGTATTTTTAAATTTTAAGTAATTGTTATGAATTTAATATGGTTCTTTACTTTTATGAAACCTACAACTAAAGTATTAAAAATTCGTTTTTAGAAAAATCATTTACTAGGATTAGGTAGATCATTCGCAAACCTGCTATTTTAAGCTGGCTTTTACCTTTTTAAATTAAGATGGTTAAAAAACAAAACTGGCATTAAGCCTTTGATTAACATTAAAACCCGCATATTTCTTAAGCTTTGTAATTTGTAAGTGGCTTTTTTTTGAATTCATAACCAGTTTTTCCTTTATACCGTTGATCTCCACGGCCGGCCGGCCGCTTAACTGCAACGCTGCTCCATTGGCTTCTTTCAAAAAAAATAAGCTGTGCATTTTTTATTGAATCCTGCCCATGGCAGACCGAACCCAATGAAGCGGCTTATGCA
>JAYTHI010000222.1:0-12595 GCA_043732685.1 Ferruginibacter sp.
AAGAATATTTCTGGACCGGGCGCAGCTCTTAAACTTAAATGCTCCGGAGTGGACGGTTTTAGTAGGTGGACTTCGTGTATTGGATCAAAATTACGATTACGCTAAACATGGCGTATTTACAGATCGCCCCGGCCAACTGTCTAATGACTTCTTCAGGGTGCTGACCAATATGGATTATGTGTGGGTTCCTCAAGACGCAAACGAAATGCTGTTCAACATTAATGAGCGCAAAAGTGGTATGACCAAATACACCGCTACCCGCTGCGATTTGATTTTTGGCAGCAATGCACAACTGCGCAACATCGCTGAGGTTTACGGTGCTGATGACGGACAAAAGCGCTTTGTAAGAGATTTTGTTGCGGCTTGGGATAAGGTAATGATGCTGGACCGTTACGACGTGAAAGACGAATAGGATTTCTTCAATAGAAAAGAAACAGAAATGTCCGGTATCCTTTGCAGATGATATCGGGTATTTCTTCTTCTCCTTCAAAAACCCGAAGGGCCATATACATTTATCTTGTTTACTCAATAGTAATTCCCATGTTCTTGCCATTTGTATGATCACCGTGTTTGCTGCATTTACAGGCAGATTCAGTCTTTATTCCGGGAAGGTATTTTTTACAATTCAGGTATGTTGCGAAAAATCACCAGACTAAGTTGTGTATTATAACAATAATAAACCCCCATTAAAAGTACTGAATAGGTAAAACCCTTTTGCTAATTTCATCACGTTATCTTTTTGCAGGTAATATTTCCATAGGTTATGTAAACGCCTGATTAATTACCTATCAAGGATACAATATAAATATTTCGTATTGCTATCGTCCCCAAAATGCAAAAGAAGATATAAAGCTTTATTTAAAGAACAGTAAGTTTACAAAATCATAACCAAGAATACAAAGAATGAAATACAATCATTTTAAGCTATTTAATTTTACCGGTTTTTTCATATAAATATCATTATATTAAATAGAGTAGTTTTAAACCCTATTTATTATCTCCCTACACGATTCTCTTAATCTATTGTATGAAATTTTTTGTTCCAGGATTTATTCTGTAGTTTGATTTTTTGAATTTTCACAAATCAGAATAACCTGAATATCGAGCCAGGGTGCATAATAAATATTTATAGGCAAAAAGGATAGGTAATTTTTAGGTAGCTTAAAATGTTTGTTCTAGTTGAGTTTAAGTCATGATTATTAATTAATTTGATTCTTTCTTTTTACGCCATTGGCACAAAGCCATAATCCATACATAATTACAACATATTTGAATTCATACATTAAAACCCTAAATTCTTAACATAGGTGTTACATTTTCATACCTGTCATTGGCGCTGAGCCTACCCTAAAAATATATTCGCTATTAATGAGGTATGCACCTTTGGTTACAATGGCTTCTCCTTGTTGTAAACCATTGACAATTTCAATATGATCTCCGCTTTCTATACCTACTGTTACCATTTTGTTTTTAAAAGAATTTTTGCCTGTTTGAACCCATACCGTAGCACCATGTGCATCTCTTATTACCGCATCAACAGGCAATGACAATACGTTTTTTTCTGCTCCTTTTAATATTACATAGGCCAACATACCCGGTCGTAATTGGTTACCTTGATTTGGTATAGTAATTCTTATAAGATTTAATCTTTTGTCTGCATTGATTTCAGGATTTTCAAAATCAATTTTCCCCTTTACTTCTTTTCCGATGTCTGGTAACTGAATAGTTACTAAACCATTGCGATTTATGGAATTGTACTGGCTTGTATACACTTGTGCTTCTACCCAAAGTGTAGATAAATCCGCCAGTTGAATTACTAAACCACCTTCAGGAACGTAATCCCCTTCCTGAACATTTAATGCTGTTATATAACCACTTTGAGTACTAAAAACAGTTGTTGTAATTGGTTCTTTTTTAGAATTTGTAAGGGCATTAATCTGTGCTTCACTCATACCCCATAACAACAGTTTTATTTGTGCACTTTTAATAACCTGGTCGAAATTGATTAGTGAATTATCAAGTACTTTCCTTCTTTCTAACGCTAATAAATATTCTTGTTTTGCATTATTTAACTCTTCACTGTAAACTTCCATTAACGGCTCGCCTTTTTTGATGAAGTCCCCAATGTTCTTATGATACAATTTATCAATCCTGCCCATCACTTTTAAACTAACAGATGTAAGCTTTTGCTGGTTGTAATTTAATGTAGCTGTTAAGACGGTTTCGCTGCCAATATTGCCTTTGCCGATGGTATCTACCACAATATTACCTAACTGTATTTGCTGTTCGCTTAGCAGTAATTCATCCGACTTTGATGCTTCACTTTTTTGCACCTGAATTAAATTCATGCTGCATATAGGACACTTGCCTGGCTTTTGTTCATTTATTTGCGGATGCATAGAACAGGTATAATAAACGTCTTTATTAACTACTACCTTCTTATTATTCTTACAAGAAACAAAGAATAGAACAAGAATTATAATTAAAAACATCCGGTACATTTTGGAAAACCAAAAGTTGCTGTGTGCTGATGTAATATTTTTTATAAACATACTTACTGTTTTACTTTTAGAAAACTCTCACTATCTGTCAGATATTGAGCATTGGCTGCAACAGTATCTGTTACTTCCAAACCTTTTGTTATTTGAATCATATTATTTTGTCTTATTCCTGTTGTGATTTTTTTAGCTACAAAACCGCCATTTGTTTTTACAAAAGCAATATCATATAAGCCCAACGAAAGCACTGCCTCCTGTGGTAACCAGTTTGCACTAACAGTGCTCCCAAAAATTTTTGCACGCACCTGACTACCTATTGGAAGGTGAAATTCTGAATTGTCAAAATATACTCTTGCGGTTAGTGTTTTACTATTGGGTCTGTAAAATGGTTCTATAAAATTTATTTTAGCTGTGAAAGCCTTATCAGGCATTGCTTCAGGGGTTATTTTTACCATGTTACCTACTTTCACAAGTTGTTGGTTCTCCGGGAAAATATTTAGAATAGCCCAACCCTTTTCAGGATTGGTTAAAGAAAATACTTTTTGCCCCTGCTGTACATACATTCCTTCACGAATAGCCAATTGTGCGGTAGTGGTTGCAGTATTTTGCATTTGACCATTTGCGTCCATTGCTTCCTGACCCGCTTCATGGATATGCCCCATTGCATTTGAATAAACGGATACTGTAAGCGTTGCTTTTCTGGTGCTAATTAATTGTTGTAATTGCCCGGTACTCATGCCCATTAATAAAAGCCTTTGTTTAGCAGCTTCTACAAGCGAATTGTTTGATGCGTCATTGTTTAAAATAAATAAAAGATTCTGTTGAGCAGTAGCTATTTCAGGACTGTAAATATCCATTATCTTATCGCCTTGCATGATCATCTGGTAACGGTAGCGAACGTAAAGCTTTTGGATTCTTCCCGTCACTCTTGATGATATCGAGGCTAGCTGACGGGTATCATTTTGGATGCTACCCAATGCATCAATATTTATTTCCTCACTGCGCTGTTTGATTGTTGTTACAGGTACTGTTGTTATTACAAATTCGTTGGTAGGTTTTAATAAATCTTCTAATTGTATGTCGGTGATTTTTTGTGCTTTGTTTTCTTTTTTTATAAGGTCCATACCACAGATAGGACAGTTGCCAGGCTTGTCTCTTATAATTTGTGGATGCATAGAACAGGTATATAACTGCTTGCCTTCTGCAGCATCAGGTGCATGTGTTCCAATTACTTTCTGTTTGCATGCTGAACCCATTACAGTGATTGTAACAGCTATCAGAAAAAACCATAAATATTTTTTATATTGTAATGCTACCATCATAATTCAATCTTATTTTACCTCTAATACGCTTTCCAATTCAACTTGCATTGTTAACAACTGCTGCAACTGATTTAAATATTCTATTTGTGTTTTATTCAATACATCCCAGGCATCAAAAAGGGTAAATAATTGTTCTGTATTTTGCTGATAACCTAATTGCATCACCTGGTAATTTTTACGCAAAGCAGGTAGTATGTTTTCTTCAAAAAGTTTAACCTGTCTTTTCTTGGCGTCAATATCTACGCTTATACCTGTAGCCATACCAGTTGCTTCATTTACCAGGATTTGTTTTTGCTGAAACAATGCTTCGGACTTCCATTTTAAGCTTTCTACATTAGCTTTTGATGCCCGGTTTGCTTTTCCCAATGGGATCTTTGCCATCCCCATCAAAGTATATTGCATAGGAAAGCCACCAAAACCAAACATGTGTTCATATCTAATTCCGAACTCCGGTTTTACTTTCGTTCTTTCCATATTTTGTTGAAGGTGGGCTAGCTGGATATCCTTCTCTATCGCCTTTATATCGCTCCTGTTGTAAATGGTAGTTGTATCAGATAATGTTGAACTCAAATCCTTAATTGTATAGCTTGTATCTACATCAAATAGTTCAAGTCTATTCCTGTTCATTAATGTATTCAAACGTATGCGGTTTTGATTAAGCTCATTTTCTAACTCTATTTTCATGTTTAGAATTTTCCCTACTTCAGCCTTTGCTTTGTAATAAGTACTTAATTTATCAAGACCATTTTTGTACCTTATTTCAGCATCTTTGATTATAAAATTTAATAGCTTTTCATTTTCATTTAATACATTCAATTTCTTTTTTTGAATTATCAATTGATAGTAATTTTTTTTTGCTTCGGCATATAACTGGTTTGCCTGAAACTTCTGTCTTTCTTTTTCTGATGCCGACATGCCTTCCATATATGCAGCTTCTGCATGCTGCTTTTTTTTATTTGGAAATATCTGCTGAACAGATAGCATATATTGTCCCATTCCCAATGCACCATTATCTCCTTTCCGCAATAGTTTAGGATTGTAGGGTGTCATCCAAAGCCCTGTTCCAAAATCTGTTGGCATCCAATTTTTTGCGCCTTTTGCAGCTTCGTCCAATGACCGTATCTGTGCTGCATACATTTTTGCAGTTGGGTTAGCGCTATCAATTATTTGAAGAATATCTTTTAAGCTGATAACTGTTTGTGCATTAACCCTGCAATTGGCCAACAGAATGAGAACGGCTATTAATAATTTTTTTTTCATGATTAATGTTTTGAGTCAAGCACTTCTATTTTTCCAAATTTTCGTAATTCATATTCTTTTGTCATTAAAAAAATCAGAGGGGTTACTAAGAGAATATGTGTAGCAGATGTTAATACACCGCCCACCATTGGTAATACAATTGGCTTCATTACATCGCTTCCTACTCCCGAACTCCAAAGAATTGGTATCAAAGCAAACAGCGAAACTGAAACAGTCATTATTTTAGGTCTTAATCTTTTAGCAGCACCTGCTATCACATACTCTCTTATATCTTCATTGGTGATAGTCTCCCTGGAATTTCCTTTTAAGGCAACTAATTTCTGCATGGCATCATTGAGGTAAATGACCATAACGATACCCGTTTCAACAGCCAAACCAAACAATGCGATAAAGCCTACAGCTACAGCTACTGATAAATTAACGCCCCAAAAGTAAATCATAAATGCACCTCCAATAAGTGCAAACGGAATGGATATCAAACTAAAGAATGCCTCTCTTGCAGAATGAAACGCGAAGTACATGCACATAAAAATGATTAGCAAAACAATGGGTAGTATGAGCTTTAAAGTCTTCTGACTTCTTATAAGATTTTCATATTGACCACTCCATTCTATAAAATATCCTTTTGGCATTTTCCCTATCATTTTTTCTAAGCTGGCTTTTGCTTCTTCTACTGTGCCCCCTAAGTCGCGCTCTCTTACATTGAACAAAACAGTACCTCTTAACAATGCATTTTCAGAACTAATCATTGGCGGACCTTCTGTAATTTTTATATCAGCCACTGCTTCTAAAGGAATTGGACCAGCGCTCATTGTTTGTATCTGCAGTTGCTTAATTGCTGAAAGGTTATTTCTGAAATCCTGACCAAATCTGGCATTAACAGAAAACCTTCTCCGACCCTCTACTGTAGTAGTTAGTTTAATTCCACCTAAAGCACTTTCGATGATTATGTTTACATCATCTATACTTAATCCATACCTTCCTATTTCTTCTCTTTTGATAGCAATGTCTATGTACTTGCCTCCGGTTATTGGTTCAACATATAAATCCTTAACTCCTTCAATACCTTGTAATGCTGTTCTTACTTTTTGTGCAAATACATTGATAGTGTCCAGGTTTTGCCCGTAAACTTTTACACCTACGTCTGTACGAATTCCAGTTGAAAGCATGTTAATTCGGTTAATGATGGGCTGTGTCCAGCCATTGGTAATGCCCGGAATCTGGAGCTTGCCGTTTAACTCATTAATAATTTCTTCTTTTGTGAGGCCCGGTCTCCATTCATTACGAGGTTTTAGGATAATAATTGTTTCAATCATGCTGATAGGTGAATTATCAGTTGCTGTATTTGCACGACCTGCTTTACCTAAAACATGCGCTACCTCCGGAACAGATTTGATCAACTTGTCCTGTACCTGTAATATTCTTTTAACCTCTGAATTGGAAATATCAGGCAGGGCAACAGGCATGAAAAGAATCGACCCTTCATCTAAAGGCGGCATAAACTCTTTACCTAAACTCATTACAAGTGGAATACTAATCAGTAGCAATATAACGTTAACTGCAATGGTTGTTTTACGCCATTTAATACAGGATCTTATGACGGGTTCATATACTTTTTCGAGGAAGCGATTTACAGGGTTTTTGTTTTCGCTTCTAAACCTGCCTTTCATAAAGAAGGAAATAAGTACGGGTGCTAATGTTAATACTAAAATAGCATCGACAAATAAGATGAAGGTTTTAGTGTAGGCAAGAGGGCCAAACAACTTGCCTTCCTGACCCGTAAGTAAAAACACCGGAAGGAAGGAAGCGATTATAATAACGGTTGAAAAGAATACACCTCTAGAAACCTGCTTGCTGGCTTTCTCTATAATATTCATGCGAATATCTTCAGGAATTTTAGTGTAAGCCTGACCTTTAAATAGTCTATTTTTTGATTTAAAAAACTTCATGTTATACTTTTTTATTTGCAGGGTCATTCTGCCATTCTGAAAGACCGCGATAGGCGTTTTCACTCATAATAATTCCATTGTCTACAATTACCCCAATTGCTAAAGCAATACCTGTTAAAGACATTATGTTGGAGGAAATACCAAAGGCATTTAAAAGGATAAAACTTATAGCAATGGTGATAGGAATTTGTATGATAATGCTTAATGCACTGCGCCAATGCAAGAGAAACAGCATAACGATAAGAGAAACAATAATGATTTCTTCCAGCAGCTTTGCCTTTATGGTTTCTATGGCTGCTTCAATCAAGGTACTTCTATCGTAAGCTATTTTAAAAGTAACCCCGGCTGGCAAACCCTTCTCTACATCTTTCATTTTCGCCTTTACTGCCTTAATTACTTTATCTGCATTTTCTCCATAACGCATTACTACTATACCACCCACAGCTTCTCCTTCTCCATTTTCATCGAAGATCCCTAAGCGCAAATCACCGCCCATTTGCACATTACCAATATCTTTTATTCTTATAGGTATTCCGTTGTTAGTTGATACAGCTATATTTTCAACATCTTCCCGGTTTTTTATATAACCTAACCCACGAATGATGTAAGCCATATCAGACATTTCAAACTTTCTACCGCCTACATCATTGTTACCTGCTTTCACTTTATTCATTACATCCATCATGGTAATATTATAGAACTGCAGTTTAACAGGATCAATTACGATTTGGTATTGTTTTTCAAAACCACCAAAGGAGGCTACTTCTGCAACACCGTTAACAGTTTGCAACCCAAACTTTATATACCAATCCTGCAGGGCCCTTTGCTCTCCTAAGTCCATACCCTTTGCATCTAATGTGTACCAAAAAACATGTCCTACGCCAGTGCCGTCCGGACCAAGCGTTGGAGTGATGCCATCAGGCAATAACCGTTGTGCATAATTCAATCTTTCCAACACTCTTGTTCTTGCCCAATACACATCTACATCATCATCAAAAATGATATAAACAAAGCTCATCCCAAACATGGACGTGCCCCGTATGTTCTTAACCTTTGCTATTCCTTGTAAATTACTAACCAATGGGTATGTAACCTGGTCTTCTATTACCTGTGGGCTCCTACCCATCCATTCAGTAAAAACGATTACCTGATTTTCAGAAAGGTCTGGAATAGCATCAATGGGATTTTTAGAAATGGAGAAGATACCCCATAAAAGCATGCCTACTGCTACTAAAAGCACAATGTACCTGTTGCGCAAAGAAATTTCTATGAGCTTATCAACCATGATTATATTATTATTTTTAAGCAAAAACTAAAGTTTATCCTGTTGCAATTGGCCAAAACATTTATAATAACAGGAGCATTGAATAGACTTGCATTCTTAAAATTTTTTATTATTTTTTTATTCATGATTATTTATTTTAAAACTTAAGTAATAAATACTGGCAGGTAATAATATAAATTGTAATACCGGTATTAAACCAACCTTTGCAATAGGAATGAGTGGCATAGATGTATTGTAAGTCCAGGTTCCTGATGATAGATATTTTATTTCAGCGGCAATAGCACCCAAACTTCCAACGATCATTAGTATTAGGATACGAAGCGTCGTTAAACGTTGTGCCCAAAGTGGATTTTTATAGACAAGCGCAAAACCAAAATAAAGTAAAAGCACCATTATAGCATCTGCTACAGATGCTAACGCACAAAAAGCAATATGCTCTTTATTAAATGAAGCACCTTTATATAAAGGGATTTGCGCTACTTCCCATGCAAAATTTAATAGAAAAGCCAATACCAGCATAATAAAAATAAATCGCTTGAAAAATGTCCTATTTTCTACTTTATTCAAAAAATAAATAAATAACAAGGCTACCAGTATCAAAACTATAGCCGGTATAAAGAAAATGGCAAGGTTTAAATTATTCATATTTTATTAATTAATGCTGCTGACAAGTACTTTATTAAAATTGCTTTCTTTTATACTGGCAGCAGTCTGGCAATTATTGATATATAGCATCATCGGCTCTGTATTTTTCTGTGTCATTTCCTAAAAAGGCAATTCTTTTTTGAACAATATCGGGTACATCTTTTTTAAAAACATTGTATATTATTACAAGAGTCTGTGAATACATATCCCTGAAAGCAGATTTCATCCCGTCTACAGCGTATGCGGCGGTTTCAATAAGTCGTTTATCCATATCGCCTGTGCCGGATACTTTAATCTTTTCAGTTTCTATACCAATGTTTCTTTGTATTTTATCGCTTTGTGCATAGGCATATTGAAATATTGCAAATGCAAACAGTATTGCAGACAATAATTTTATCGTTTTCATTTTAAATCATTTTAATGATAAATACCAGCTGCCATAATGCAGGTATGCAAGTCAAACTAAATAAAATCGAATAGGGAAATGGGGCTATATTATGATATACACTAAATGGCAGGATGCCAAATATTACTACAAGAAGAGATAAAAATCAAATACGAAAATTGCAATTGAGTAGATAAACAGGAATACCAAAATGTGAAGGAGGTGCATGGCTTGCGTTAGCTATGTCCATTGACTCACTTGATAATGCTATTATATTAAAAAATGGTGTAAATAAATGCAGGTTAGTATAATGCTTAATGGGATTGCTAATAATATCAGAAGCAATTTGAGTGTCTGTAACTTTTAAACGCTTAAACTTAGTTTTGCAACACCCTTTATTTTCATCTCCCTTACCACACTTCTCTTTTGTTTCTTGTTTAAAGCAAATAGTAGTTGTCTTTAATTTACCACAACAATAGAATTGTTTGATACCAATTCCTAATGAAGAAGAGGTATATAAAATAAGGAGCAACAAAAGAGCAATATTTTTCATTGTTATTATGAAGATACATCTTTTATAAGACATATTAGTTTAAAATCAACTTCTACTTTTTACAATATTTAAAAAAAATATTTTAATTTGATAAGCTATTTTAATGTAATAGAACACCATATACTTGTAGATTTACTGTAATGAGTTGCAGGTTATGTCAGGTAAAAGTTGCAAAAAATTATTATGTACTATATTTCGAATATTAATAAAACTTAATTTTATCCTAAGAATCAGAAATAATTATCAACATGTAAACCATAATTCTTTATTGCTTTGAAGCGTCATTTTTTCCTGCCTTTAATTCCATATTGACCATGCTGATAGCACCTTTATGGAGCATCATAATAATTTTAGCAAAATCAATTTCCGGAACATGCATCATGGTTATGACTTCCACTCTGTTCATAACTGCATACATGATATCCATCATTACATTAGCCTCATAAGGTTATTAATACTGATTTTTATTACCGCTTTTACTGCAAGCACCAACAATGATGATCAATATACCTCCTAAAATAATTATTTATTTTTTCATACCTCTTACCCAATTTTATAAAAATTGGGACCCTTTAAAAATGGATAAAAGATGTAAGTTGATATTCCTTACATCTTTTAAGGTGTAGATCCAGGGGCTCACTTACATTTTCATCCCTTTCATTTTTTTATTGCCCTTCATGGCTACCAACTTCATACCACATTTAGGGCATTTACCAGGCTTGTCCATTACAACTTCCGGATGCATCGTACAGGTATACTTTTTTGAGTTGGTCATTTTGTGCTGGTGTGTACCTGCTTTGTGTGTACTGTCTTGTGCAAATACCCCTGTGTTTGCGGCTAATAAAATAGCTGCAGCAATCATTACTTTTTTCATATTAATTGTTTTTATAATTAAAAATTGAGAATAAACTGTTTTAATAAATTATTGTGATACCTGCTCCAAGCCCCATGTCACTATCATAGTGGGTAGAAAGGTTAAAATATTTCGTAATTATGTACCGCATGCCCAAAGCATATTCTTTATCCGTATTAATCATAAAATAGCCCCTAAGCCGCGGTGTTAGCGGAATATCTTCCCTTACAAATTGAAAACGAATTTTACCATCCAAATCAGCACGAAATTCTGATAAGATATTCATGGGTAATAAATATTGAATACCTGCAGTTATAGTACTCCGATTATTTTTATTACTTTGCTGGCCTAACATATTGTACTTGTCGTTACCAAAAATATTACGTCCCATTATTCCTTTTTTAATTTCCTCTCCATTCGGACCAACTTTTTTGTAATGATAATCATATCCAATAAAGGGTCTCCACCACTGCATTCTGCCCAGAAAGCGTCCTGCCGTAATCTCGCCTTCTTCTCCGTGTTCCGGATGTATCCCAAGGTGCCACATTG
The DNA here is from genome assembly GCA_043732685.1 of Ferruginibacter sp. GTDB lineage: Bacteria > Bacteroidota > Bacteroidia > Chitinophagales > Chitinophagaceae > Ferruginibacter. The sequence goes on from JAYTHI010000222.1 coordinate 11,300, forward strand.
CAGCAAATGTGTTGCGTGTATTGGAAAGCATTGCCATCCCATCACTGCCGGCACTTTCTAATCCAATTCTTGCCATAGCATGATAATGTTGATCATCTGCATTCAGCATCCGCGTAGCTAATTGAGGGTTTACAATATCTGTTTTATCAATCAGCGTATCCTGATACCTAAAAACCCTGCCCATACCACTCATCATGTGGTATAAAATATGGCAATGAAAAAACCAGTCACCACCTGCTTCAGTGGCAGCAAATTCTATCGTATCCCGCTCCATTGGCATGATGTCTATAATGTTTTTCATGATGGCATATTCTCCCTGTCCGTTCAGTAATCTGAAATCATGTCCGTGCAGGTGCATGGGGTGGCGCATCATGGTATTGTTGTATAGAACGATGCGGATGTTTTCCCCTTTTTTTATAAGAATTTTATCGGCTTCAGAAACTACTTTATTATCTAAACTCCAAACATAGCGGTTCATATTTCCTGTCAACTCAAAGTTGATTGTTTTTAAAGGTCCCGGGTGCAGGGTAGTTTTTTCGGGAGCTTTTAGCATCGCATAATTTAGGGTTACGATATCGGTACTGGTATTGCCCATATCCATACCACCCATATTACCGCCGCCCATTTTCATACCGGCTACAACATGGTCACTGGTTTTGCCCGCCGGAATATCATTTTTTTTCTCTTGCTTCTCTGTATTTTTATTCTTATCGTTATTTTCATAACCGGTAATTTCAGGATACATTACTGTATTCATATCCATGGTTTGGTTGGACATTTCCATTCCTTCCATTTGTTTCATATTGCCTTGCATATCCATCATGTCATTCATCATCTTCATACCGGCAAAATATTTTAAGGTAGGCAACTTTGTAGCAGGAACTTTTGTGCCGCTACCCAGCCATAAGGAAGCAGACTTAGTACGGTCTTCGGGTGTAACCAAAAATTCATAGCTTTTATTATCGGGTATCGTTACCACCACATCATAGGTTTCCGAAACTGCAATAAGCAATCTGTCTACTTCTACCGGAACCACATCATTTCCATCGGTAGCAACTACGGTTATTTTCCCCCCTGAATAATTTAGCCAGAAATAAGAAGATGCACCGCCATTGGCAATACGAAGTCTTACTTTATCACCAGCTCTAAATTCCGGTCGGGTTTGCTGATTTTTACCGTTTATCAAAAATGCGTCATAGGCCACATCACTAACGTCCATGGCCAGCATTCGTTTCCAATCGTTGGTAAGTTTTGTTTTTAAGTGACCTGCTTTTATAGCTTCAGAATAACTTTGTA
>JAYTHI010000223.1:0-3987 GCA_043732685.1 Ferruginibacter sp.
CCTAATTATTTTTTAGCCGGTGCCCAGGATAATGGTGTACACCAGTTAAACGGTCCCGGCCTCACCAGTAGTTTGGAGGTAATCGGTGGCGATGGTGCCTTTGTACACATTGATGAAGACGAACCTAATTATCAGTTCGGTGCTTATGTGTACAATCAGTACCGGGTAAGTACCGATGGCGGAAATTCTTTTGCTTCTCAAAATTTTTCTTCCTCCGCAGGGCAATTTATCAATCCAACGGATTATGACGATATCAACAATAATTTTTATGGTGCCTGGACGGCAGGTAATTATATGCGCTGGATAAATGCGCCACTAACCTCCAACTATTTTGCCACTGCTGTTGCGGCATTTTCCGGCGGTACTATTACGCATGTTAAAGTTTCCAGGTTTACCTCCAACAGGGTTTTATTCGGTTTAAATAATGGTAAAATTATTCGGGTAGATAACGCTCATTCCGCTTCTCCCACAAGTACTGATATTACGGGTTCAACAATGCCGGGTTCCAATATTTCCTGCATTGCCATGGGCACTACTGAAAATAATTTATTGGCTACTTTTTCAAACTATGGCGCAGCCCATGTTTGGATAAGTACAGCAGGCGGAGGTACCGGAGGATGGATTGATATAAGCGGCAATCTGCCGGATATCCCGGTACGTTGGGCAATGTTTAATCCGGAGGATAATACAAAAGCCATGCTTGCCACCGAAATGGGGATTTATGAAACCACTTTAATTAATGGATCAGGTACCGTATGGGTGCAGAATACCAGTTTTCCGGTTGTAAGAACCGATATGCTGCAATATCGTTACAGTGATAATACCATACTTGCCGCTACACATGGCCGTGGGCTGTGGTCCTCAATATTTATGCCGTCGGTGCCGTATATCCGTTTCTCTTCTTCTTATATTTATAGTCCGGTAAATATAGAAACAACAGCTGCTACAGGAAGTACTTGCAGAAATTATAAAGATTATACGGTTAATATGCATATTGATGCAGCACCTTCCGGCAATGCTACCGTAAACTTAACCATTGCAGGAGGGGCAACTGCTACACAGGGAAATGATTTTGACTTTACTACTAACGGTAGTTTTACTTCGCCATCCTCAACCATTAATTTTGCCAACGCTGCTACTGCCGATCAGCCCATAACCATCAGGGTGTATAACAATGCTCAAATTGAAGGAGCCGAATTTTTTACCTTAAATTATACGGTTACAGGAGCATCCAATGCGCAGGCTGCACCAGGCAGTTTGGCTTATACCTTTAATATTGGTAATAATAATAGTGCTCCTGTTGTATCCACCTATAGCGGAATATTTGCTTTAGGTACTGTAAATACTACGGTTGCCGCAGAATCGCCTTTCAGAGGGGATTTAACAAAAAATAGGATACAATATTTATTTACTGCTGCCGAACTTACTGCAGCGGGTATTTCAGGTGCAGGAAATATAAACTCCATACAAATAAATATTGCTACCAAAAATAGTACACTACCTTATACCGGCTTTACTATTGCTTTGGGCAATACCACCGCAACTACAATGAATTATGGGTTTCCTTCTGCCAATTTAACACAGGTATATTCAGCTAATTATTCTACAGTTACAGGTAATAATTTATTTAGTTTTTCTACTCCCTTTGTTTGGGATGGAACCAGTAATGTATTGGTGAATATGTGTTTTGACAATGGTGCGGCTACTTCATCATACGATGTAGTAAATGGTACGGCAGCGCCATTGGGTTCAGGGATCAGGGGAAGCAGCTGGTCAAACGGAGGCACAAGTTCGGGCTGTACTTTATCAGCGGCCTTTGTATCAGATGCCCGTATTGCCGGCAGTTTTGGAGCCAGTAGTGGTAATCCTATAGAAACCGTATTGAATAATAACCGGTCAGAATATATTTCAAACAATGGATTATATTATATCTACAATGGTGTAAATGTCATTAATAATATCAGCAATGCCGCTGCTAACCTTGGCTGTGTAAACTCCAGTATTTTAGCTGCAGGCAATACCTGGTCGACATTTCAATCCGGTCAGGCTTCGCAAAAATTAATACAAATAACGCCTGCAGCCAATAGTGGATCTTCTTATACAATTGGTCTTTATTTTACATTAGCCGAGTTGGGGGGCAAAACGCCATCAGCATTAAAAATTGCAAAGACCAATGCTGCTTCGCTGGCTACGGCCAATTCAGCCAATACGGTAACCTCAGCTACCACGGTAACCGCCTTTGGAACAGGCTATTTATTTACCGCAAATTTTACCGGCTTTTCCAATTTTTTTCTGATAGATAATAATGTTGTTTTACCCGTTGACCTTGTTTCATTCAGTGGCATTTTAAGCAGCCTGGAGCATGGTCAGCTGCAATGGCGAACAACCAACCAATATAACCTCCGAAATTTTGAGGTGCAGCACAGCGTTGACGGTATTCAATTCACTTCCGTTGGTAGTGTAGATGCCATTCAAACTTCGGGCATGGTGCTTGATTATAATTTTACTGATCCAACCATTGCCAATGCAATTAATTACTACCGCCTTAAAATGATTGACATGGACGGAAGATTCAAAACTAGTAGTGTAATTCTTATATATAATACCAAACTGCCCGTATTTGCAACATTGCTGGCCAATCCTGCAAAAGACCATATTTCAATTTTGATTAACAATGCTGACAAAGAGAATATTATCGCTCAATTATTTAATAGTGCAGGCCAATTAATGAAACGTTGGGAACCGGGTAAAATAGATGGAATTTTTAGTTTGCCATTTAATAGCAATGCACCTGCTGCTGGTTTATACACGCTCAGGATTAATAGAGGAGATAAAACAGCTACTTTTAAAATAAGTATTTTATAACAATAATTTGCAAAATAAATCTAACAGGCGGGTAATTAAACGATGCAATAATTATCTTTTCAAACGTTTTTTAGGCGTTAAAAATGGGTATAAGGTTATCCAATTTGAAACCTTACCTGTTTACCCATAAAGCGCTTTCGAAACAGGTATATTTCCATTGCATTCCGATTCGTTTCTTCACCATAATCGTTAACCTCACGGAAAAATACCATTTGGTTTATATTTAGCAAATACCCTGCAGTTCGTCACTCAGCATAATTATGCCGGTATTAAATGCAATTATTATTTAATAGGGTGTTGTACTATTCTAGATAATCCCGTTCCTTCAGGACTTTTAATTTTAAAGTCCTGAAAGGACGGGATCTCTTAGCAGTGGGCAGCGCCCATCGGGGATTGTTGTATTGTTTGTAATAAGTAGTGTCTGAAAGAAAACCCTGAAAGTCTTTATAGACATACTTATTGAAATAAAAAGCTGTTTGAATCCCTAATGCACAATTAATATAATTCTTAAAATTATTTGACTCAATCCAATAGCTCTTTAATTGCAAGGTATTAACGGCATCTTCTAAAAAGAGCAAGAAATTTTCCAAATAAGGCGTGAAGAAATCAAAGCTGTTTGAGCCCGATTAAACGATAAAGCATTATTCTTTTCGGGGCGAGTTCTTTGATTTTAGCGTTATTTGGAAAATTTCTGCCTTTTTAGAAGCAGCCTTGACTTTTTTTGTTACTTTTTTTTGTTAAGAAAAAAAAGTAAATAGAGAGCCACTTAATTGTTTTAAACCATCCTTTAGTTCCTACAAATAAATTTTCCTATCATAAAAATTCATCATTATTCGAATAAGAATATTCAATTAAATTCTTTGTAAGTCAATAATTCAGCATTTTCTTGCAGACACTAAGTAAGAAATACTCCTAAAGTTAATGACTATGGTGTAGACAAGATCCATGGCAACAGAGATTACTCGGATGCTAAGGGATTCCACCTTTCCGCAACGGCTACTCCCGAGCTGGTGAGTTAACCGTGAGCTTGCGTTTAATGAAAGAATAAATTAATTTAAATAAGCCTTAGGTTTACCAAACGAAAGGGACCGGTCATACTCAAAAAGCTTGTTGAGGAAGCTG
>JAYTHI010000224.1:0-3982 GCA_043732685.1 Ferruginibacter sp.
GGGTCATCAACGATGGGCATAAAAAAATCTGTTGTAGTTATTAAGGCCATTCCATTATCAAGATTGTACACTGCTGCATCATCCTTACTATGGTTACCAACTATCAATTTATCATTATCCGGCATTGTAATATTACTGGCTAATATTTCGTCTAATACTTTTGGCGAAATTTTACAACCACAACCGGCACCATGTGAGTATTGAGTTAGTTTTATGTCTTTGAAATCTTCCATCACTTTTTAATATGTTTATTAATTTTTTATAGTATTATTTACAGTCTATTGCACTGTTTTTTTTCTTCTCAAAATAATGGCTGCGTTGGTACTTAAATCAGCACTAAAACGCACATCATAAATAGCCTCTCCATCATGTACAACCAGCAAGCCGGTATTTGGCGGAATACTACCTAAATTTTCTGCGTACATTACCAACAAGATAGAATCGGGCGTATTTTTATCAATATGAATGGTTTTACTTACCGGCCTTGTTGATAGGCCCTGTTTAGAAAATATCACATTCCCATTCATAACCACACTAACGGTATCGCCATCCACATAACCGTTATCATATAAAGTTAGCACCAAACTATCTGATTGAAAAAATACAGATTGGGTGCTTGAAATAGTTCTTTTATTTATGTCTGCGGCACCTTCCTGCACACCAGGCGCAACCTGCTCAATTGATTTTGGTTCAACAACTGCTGCCTTAATAATTTTGGGCGTTTCTATTGCAATACTGCTACCTGTTTTTTTACTGTCCGCCTGTTTTTGAATAAGCTTCGGTTGAATGGTTTTGTTTGCCGGCAATATAGTAACAACAACTTTAGGCGTTAGCTTTAAAGGTACCTGCACTGTATTTTTTACTACAATTTGTGGCGCTGTTGCTGGTTTGGCTTTTACAATTATTGGCACAGGCACTGGTTTTACAGGAGAAGTTTTTTCAATTCCAATGTTGGGCTTGGTCTGCGTAATACGGGTAGGCCCGGGCATATTTTTTGATATAAGTGCAGTTGTTGCAACAACCTTTTTCTCTTCTTTTGGTGCAACGATGGCAGACACTTCGTTTTTAATAGCGGCAGTAACTTTTACCACTTTGGCTTCATCAGGATTAATTAATTTGGCGGGTGCTTTAACCAAATTATTTGAATCTATTTTAATAAGCTGATGGTTAGCCGTTGGCAAGGGTTCCTTAAAAACCAATTTATCTGCCAGTCCTAAATTATTCAGTTTTTTAAATAATCCTGTTTCTTTAAAATCGCTGTTGCGCTGAAGTTGTACTGTTCCTGTAGCGGGTAAAAAACGTTTGGTTCTATTGGTACTCCAATTGCCCGCAAGCATCATTACATCATCTTTAACAGTCAATGACAACTCCATGGTTTTTTTAATATTCTTTGGCGGAATAAATTTAAAAGAATTATCCAGCAGACTAATATCTACAATTATAACTTTATCATCCCTGCGTTCAATAGCAATATCTCTGGTTCCGGTTTCCAGCTTTCCATTCTCTTCAAAAGTTATAAGCGAATAGCCTACCAGTTTACCATTTACTTCACTAATAGAAATTTCGTAGGGCAATATTTTTTTGGTAGAATCAACATACATTTCGCCTTTCCATAAACCTGTAATATCCTGTGCCAAAAGGGTCGAAGGAAAAACTAAGACCAGTAATAAAAATTTATATACTATTTTTATTTTCATCAATTAATTTTTGTGTATTTATTAATGCATTTGTATTGGCACAACTGATTTTTGTTAATGTGGCGGATAGGTTGTTCCGCTTATTCAATCCCATTTCATAATATTTATCATAGTATTTTAATAAGATGCTAAAGCAAGCTTTATGATTGTTTAACTCCAGGTATTCGATGGCTTTTTTTGTTTCCTGTGGTCCCAATCTTTTTTGAATCCTTAGGGTTGAATCAATCAGGTCAGTTGTATCAAATTGTCCATACGCTTCTGTAAGCAGATTGAGCCGCTCTTCAAAAGGAATTTCCAAAAACCGAATCGGACTTTCGCGCATTTGAATCCAAAAATTTGGAGGGATATTAAGTGCGCCTATCCGTTGGCTTTCATCTTCTATATAAATTTGTCGTTTTAATCCAGGGTTTAACAACTGAATTTCGACCAATTTTTCTGCCAGTAAATTTTCGAACATTTCTTGTTTAGGCTGTGTTGCTTCTCCCAAACTACCGAAGGCAGAACCTTTGTGGTTGGCTAAATTTTCGAGGTCAATAACGGGGTGCCCTAAACGGAGTAGTTGGTGAAGCACCAGTGTTTTTCCCGATCCGGTATTACCTCCTACTACTACCAGCGGATAGGCTTGTTCAAATTGTAACCTTACCCATTCGCGATAAGTTTTATATCCTCCCGAAAGGGAATAAACCTTAAATCCATAAAGATCTAATAACCAGGCTACCCCTGCACTGCGCATACCCCCGCGCCAACAATGTACAAGAACGCAATTTTCATTTTCTATGATGGGCTCCGTGCCACCTATATCAATATTTTTATTGGCTGTAAATTTCTTGCATAGTTTTTCCACTTCTTCCACCAGCGGGCGCATTTTTACACCAAAATAATCCAACCCAATTTTAATGGCTTTTTCCCTGCTTTGTTGTTTGTAAGCAGTACCCACTACTTTTCTTTCTTCGTCGGTAAACAGCGGCAAACTTAAGGCATTGGGCATATGCGCAATGGCGTATTCTCCCGGACTGCGTACATCAAAAACAGGATGTGTTTTACCCAATTGCAAAAATTGCTGTAATGAAACTTTTTGTATAGCCATAATAAATGCACAAAGGTGCAGGGCCGCAAGATACATCAAGAAAAACAGCTAATAAATCGCTTTTAAAATTCAATTATTTTGCCAATTTAAACTGACGTCAATATTATAAAAAATTGACCGTCAATTCCATATTTTTCAGGAGCCCCGGAGCAAGTATGCGTAAATTGATTAATGCATTTAAGGGCGCATTAGTTTTTAACAAATAAAAATTATTGTCTTATTAAATAGTAGTTTAAATTTATTAATATGATTAAAATTATAAAACATTTATTACCCTTATTTATTGTGCAGTTTTTTACCTGGCTGGCATTATTTTCTTTATGGATTTACGCTAACCCGATAATAACAAAGTATATATTTAAGACAGTAGATGCAGAAAGTAGTGCATTTGAAGATGGAACAACCTGGGTTGGAATTTATTTTGCATTTTACAGTACGCTTGCTGCGGTGCTGGCCTTTACTATACCGCGATTAACTGCAATAATAAGTAAGTATAAATTACATGCAATAGCCTTGTTGGCAGGCAGTATTGGCTTGTTTTTAATTTATTTTATTAAAAACCAATACCTGTTATTTATTTCCTTTGCATTTATAGGTATTGGTTGGAGCAGCATATCAACGCTGCCCTACAGTATTGTAGGAGATATTGCACCGGAAGATAAAATGACAACTTATTTTACTGTATTCAATTTTTCAATTGTTATACCCCAGGTTACGGCAGCTTTTTTATTAAGTTTTTTAACGCGTCGATTTTTAGGTGGTGAAACTATTTATACCATTTTAATCGGTGCAATATCTATGTTGATTGCTGCATGCTGTATGTTTTGTATAAAAGAAAAGGCTGCCGAAATAAATCAGCAGCCTTAAATATTTTCAGGATCCTATCGTCCCCTTCAGCCGTTCATTGATGTCAAAAATTCGGCGTTGTCTTTGGTACCTTTCATATTTTTTAATAAGGTATTCAAAGCTTCTTCCGGATTCATATCTGCCATGTGTTTGCGTAAAACCCACATGCGTTGAAAGGTTTCTTTATCCAACAAAAGATCATCTCTTCTGGTTGATGAAGCAACAATATCAATAGCGGGGTAAATTCTACGGTTAGATAATCTTCTATCCAACTGTAATTCCATGTTACCGGTACCTTTAAATTCTTCAAAAATAACCTCGTCCATTTTACTACCGGTATCTACTAACGCTG
>JAYTHI010000225.1:0-3971 GCA_043732685.1 Ferruginibacter sp.
ATTTAAATAAAAGCGCTTTTATAAAAACTATCTATTATCTTGCAACCAGTTTTCATAGGGTACGGATTAAAAACGGGCCAGGGTTTCTACCCAGGCCCAATTTTTTTTTATTATGTCCTGAAAATTTTAAAAAACGCATTTATATATCCCCATTTTAAACGTTGTTCAGTTCAATTATTAGCGTAAAATAGAGTTTGCACAACTGCAATATTTTAATGATAAAATCTGTAAATTAATGCTGACTAATTAAACTATTTATTAAAGGTATTTTATTATCTCCCCCCGGCTTTCAAAAATATTTTAGTTTCCTTAATACATCAATGCGTCCTTTTTAATAAATGAAATTGCTTTGAACATATCAACCTGTAATATTCTATCGGCATCATTAAAACTAATCTCCTTTCTAAAAGCAGCTATAATGTTTTCAAGAACCGGAGAAGTTCTTAAGGGCTTTCGAAATTCAATTGCCTGCACAGCCGTTAATAATTCAATTGCCAGAACTTTTTCTACATTATCAACCAGCCGTTTACATTTTGTTGCTGCATTTGCGCCCATACTTACATGATCTTCCTGGTTATTACTGCTGCTGATAGAGTCTACACTTGCGGGTGTACAGAGTTGCTTATTCTCACTTACAATACCAGCTGCAGTGTATTGCGGTATCATAAAACCTGAATGTAAACCCGGATTTTTTACCAGAAACATCGGAAGTTCATGTTGCCCGCTGATAAGCTGGTAAGTTCTGCGCTCACTAATATTTGCAAGTTCACTCATGGCTATTGACAAAAAATCCAACGCCAATGCCAATGGTTGTCCGTGAAAATTACCACCACTTAAAATAAGGTCTTCTTCCGGAAAAATATTGGGGTTATCTGTGACTGAATTTATTTCTTTTATAAAAACAGCTAAAACATAATCGAAGGTATCTTTAGTAGCCCCGTGAACCTGGGGTACACACCTAAAAGAATAAGGATCCTGTACCTGTAGCTTTTTCTTATTGGCTATCCCGCTATCTTTTAATAAATTTCTTAATACGGCAGCCGTTTCAACCTGCCCACGATGGTTGCGAATTGAATGAATTTTTTCATGCAAGGGTTCAATGGTGCAATCAAAAGCATCAAAAGACAGGGCTGCTATAATATCTGCCCATTTTAACAAACGATCACATTGCATTAATATGTAAATACCATAGCCCGTCATAAATTGGGTACCATTTATTAATGCAAGTCCCTCCTTACTTTGCAATTGAATGGGTTGCCAGCCAAGTTGCTCTAAGGCATGGGCAGCCGAAATTTTTTCACCATCATAATTAACTTCACCTAAACCGAGTAAGGGCAAGCTTAAATGGCTTAAGGGTGCCAGATCGCCGGATGCACCTAAGGAACCCTGGGTATAAATTACAGGTAAAACCTTATTGTTGTACATATCAACCAATCGTTTTACGGTGGCTATCTGAACACCTGAATGACCGTAACTTAAGGATTTTATTTTAAGCAATATCATTAGTTTAACTATATCTTCCGGTACCTCTTCTCCTAAACCACAGGCATGAGATTTAATTAAATTACTTTGCAGTTCCTCCAATTGAGCCGAATCTATTTGAACATGCTGTAAAAAACCAAAACCGGTGTTGATACCATAAAAAGCAGCGCTTCCGGAAGCCAATTTCGAATCGAGGTATTGCCTGCAGTCAACTATTTTTTGATGGGCCTTAAATGTTATGGATATCAATTGTTTAAAATCAAGTACATCTTTTATCTGTTGAAAACTTGTTGGGGTACTATCTAATGGCAAATAATTGTAGCTCATATAAAATGTTATGTAAAGTAATATACAATAGATACCTCAATTAAAACCAACAATAAAATGACTTAACCTTTTATACCTAAAATAATAATAAGCTGAAAGATTATTGCTATTAACGCATACTTGTTTTTTCAATATCCACGCAATTGCAGCAAGTTCAATTTATATCTATTGCAGCTTACTATAATGGAGTTATTTTGGTTTAAAAGCAATACATTATATAGCAATAAAAAATAATGCCTTATTATAGAACGGAAGGGTTAAAGGATATTCTCTGCCTTAGTTAATGCCCTAATAACCACGCTGGCAGCCAGACAACCAAAAATGGCCGGCATATAGGATACCGTTCCAATAATTGATTTTTTTGGATAGGCTTTTTCTGTCACAATTACCTTTTCACTATCAATTTCTTCCGGCGAAAATACTACCGTTACACCGGTAACAATGCCTTCTTTGTGTAATAACTTTCGTACATAACGGGCCAGTTTACATTTATAACTATCTGCAATATCTGCTACCTGCACCTGCAGCGGATCAACTTTTCCTCCAGCTCCTAAAGCGCTCACAATTGGGATATTTCTTTCCACACAGGCCTTAATGAGTGCAACTTTTGGTTTTAAGGTATCAATGCAATCCACCACATAATCGTATTTATTTGCGGCTATTATTTCAATTATCCTTTCTTGTTCAATGTACTCCGAATGTGCAATTAATACTATTGCAGGATTAATATCCCTTAACCGGTGAGCCATTAATTGCGCCTTTAATTGTTTTTCGGTACTATGCACCGAGAGTATTTGCCGGTTATTATTACTTAGATCAATTGTATCGCCATCAACAATCGTAAGGCTTCCAACACCAGCCCTGGCAATCATTTCAGCACAAATGCCCCCTACTCCACCCAACCCTACAATTAATACGTTTTTATTCATCAGCGTAATAGTTGTATCATCGCCCAGCAGCAATTGTGTTCTGCTCATCCAGTATGGTATCATTATAGTATGGGTTAAAAATTTTAAATTATGCCGTTAAAATACGAACAGGTATTATAACTGATTATACAATATTCTACCAGACAAAATAAAATCAATATTAGTTTCAGCGCATTAAATTGTAATCATTCCGTGCCTATTATTGCTAATGTAAATATTTATTAACATATTATTATTCCAGTTGTACCATCACAATCAGCTTTAAATTCTATACCGCTCAGCAATTAATATTGCTGTAAAAGTGGACTTCAATTTTAATATTACAAAAGAAATTTTTAAAGATCAATTATAAGGTTCGGAAGAAATTTTATTTTTAAATTACTCAATAGTATTATCTTAACAAATAAAAAAAATCATCTAAAAATTATGGCAGCAATTTTGTATGGGTGGTTTAAACTAAAAGATAATTTTTATGAAAAAAATCATGCTCATTGTAATAATTTTTACGGCTTCCAAAGCCTTTGCGCAAAAATATGAACTTGGTGTAAAAGGTGGTGTCAACATCAGTAATTTTACAGGTACTACCTGGGATAATGCCAGTGCAAAATCTCTTGTAGGTTTTCATGTTGGTGGTTTTTTAAGTTTATTTCTTGGAGATAATTTTGCCATTCAACCGGAAGTATTGTTTTCTTCACAGGGAGCAAAATACCAGGATGCTACCGGCAGCCAAAATTTGAAAATAAATTATATTAATATTCCTGTGATGTTAAAGTACAGGTTTAATGGTGGTTTCTATATTGAAGCTGGTCCGCAAATTGGTTTCAGAGAAAGCGATTTAAATACGATCGGCACAGTTAACAGTCATTTAAATAATACTGATTTCTCTGTTGCCGGAGGCATTGGATATCATACCTCTATTGGTTTAGGTGTTGGAGCAAGGTATACTGCAGGTGTTTCTAAAGTGGGCGATTTTAATGCCTCTAACGGGATCAATCCTGATTTTAAAAATGGTGTTATTCAACTTAGTGTATTCTATACTTTATTTGGAAGGAAACATTAATAACCACTTATTTATTTATTTATATCATTAAAAAAAACTGCCGGATCGGGCAGTTTTTTTGTGCCTATAAAAAACGATTTTGTAAAACTGGCTGAAGAATTTTTAATATTTATGTAGAAAAAATTCCACCGTTTAAATTTTTAGTGGTAAAAAAATACAGGGTCCTTTTGTTG
>JAYTHI010000226.1:0-3966 GCA_043732685.1 Ferruginibacter sp.
TTTCCCATAACTTCTCTTTCACTATTACTATGGCTTTGCGGACTTTCAAATGATAAGGTAAAAACAACCTGCAATATCAAAAGAAATGCAACAATAAAAGGAAACAATTTTTTAAAGCGGGTATGCAGCATTATCAGCACTACTACTACCGTTGCCAACAGATAATTGAATACCGTATAATCCTTTTCATTTTCGTCATATACCTGTCTAAGCATCAACTTATTGGTAAACATTTGCCAGGCAAGCAGTAATAAAATTATGCTGTAAAAAACTATGATTAATTTTTTTACACCAATATCTTCCTTAACTGTATTGTTTAAATTATTTTTATACTTCTTTAAAGGTTTAATTTTATTTGCAGCAGAAATTGTGTTTGCCCAATAATTAAAGCCATAAAAGGCTATTAAAGCCGCAAAAGGGGATAGGGTAATTAAATTACGTAATGCGCCTCCCGACTGCCCCAAATCAAAATACGAAGAAAAGAAAACGTACATTAAAAATCCGGCTATAAATTGTAACAGAATAAAATATTGCTTACCTATATTTTTAACGCTTATCAAAGACCCCAAACCCATAAAATAAAAAACAATGGGGCCAAGCACATAAACATATTTAAAAAAATGATGCCCGGGTGGATTGTGCGCATATCGATTAACTTTTTCACCACTTTTTAATAACTCATGAAAAAAGCCTATAACATCACCGGTATAAATATAGATGCCTAAATACCATAACAACATTCCTGTACCTAACAATAGTACCTGCCAATATTTTTTAGCCAGCACCAAAACTACAGCCCAAATTGGTAGCAGTAAAATGGTTTCGGTTCTTGCCAATGGCAGCAAACTACCAACTATTGCAAACCAATTGTATTTTTTTTTATAATAAAGATATATTCCAAGGCTAAAAAGAAAAGAAGCTAAAGGCTCTGTCATGGCATCTCTGGAAATACCAAACAGGAAGGTTTGAAAAATTAAAAATATAACGATTGCAAAGGCAGTTTTAGGATGTGCTTTATCTACACTTTTGTATAGTAAGCAACCAGATGCCGCGGTTAACGAACTCATGATAACTGCTAAACCTAGTTTTCCAAAATAATGGATGGGTAGATAAAAAATTACTGCAAACAATGGCCGTACCCAGCTTTCTAAAAAAACAAAGCTATTGCGTGTACCATTTTGCACCTGCATGTACCTTGTAATAGCATCATCATCCCAGGTATTAATGCTTAGTTTACTCCATATTATAGAGATAATTATAAAAGTTAATGCAAAAATAAACCAGCTATATTGGTACCATTTCTTTGAAATTTTAATTTCCAAATCAGGCATCTCAGCTACCGGCGTTTCGGTAGTTGCAGATTGCTTATTTATTTTCATGATATTCCATTTCTGTATTTATATGCCATATATTTTCTTTGGTATCAATACCGTCTATTATATTATCAACAGCCGTCATTGCGGTAAGCATACTATGGTCACTATTATTATATTTATGCATGCCATTTCTACCAATAAGAAAAAGGGTTTTTATACTGTCGGTATACGCTTTTATTTCATCAAAGCGGTTGTAGGTGCCAAAATAGGCAGGGTAGGTTTTTTCCATTTTCACTACGGTATTTTCAGTTACCGAACCCCTATCAATAATACCAATTAATGCCAATTCGTTAATTGCAAAGTTCACCATTTCTGCATCTGTCATGCTCCAGAGTTCATCATCTTTTTTGCAAAAATATTCAAGTCCAAGCCATACTTTTTCGGGGTCTTTCACCATGTAAGGACTCCAGTTATTAAAAACCTGTATCCTGCCAAGTTTAACTTCCTTTTCCTGAATATAAATCCAGTTGTCTTTAATCATTTTACCATCATTACCTTGAATGGCTAATTTGTTTACCAATAATCCAACTGTAATAAAATCTCTGTATAATAGTCCGGCAGCAACATTTTTTACATTTTCAGGTATATTATTTTTAATACCTGCTATTAAATCCTTTACAGCCATGGTAGAAAAAAAATAGGTGCCATTTATGGTGGTCGTTTTACCGGTTAATGAATTTTTTATTTCGCAGCTAAGCATAGTATCTCCAGCTACTTCCATTGTTTGCACAACTGAATTCAGGTGAATTTCGCCGCCCATTTCTACAACAAGCCGCGCTACTTCTTCCCACATTTGCCCGGGCCCGTATTTAGGGTATAAAAACCGTTCTATTAAACTTGTATTTACATTTTTTTGAGCAAGGGTTTTCTTTTGGCGAAGCAACCCATTTTTTAAGGCATGAATA
This sequence comes from Ferruginibacter sp., assembly GCA_043732685.1. GTDB lineage: Bacteria > Bacteroidota > Bacteroidia > Chitinophagales > Chitinophagaceae > Ferruginibacter. The sequence continues at coordinate 2,282 of JAYTHI010000226.1, forward strand.
ATTGCCTTTGACACAGACAATTCTTTAATCCGTTGAGCTCCCCATTCGGCTGATATCTGTGTGCAGGGCCTACCCCATACTTTTTCTGTGTAATCCTTAAAAAAAGTTTCGTATAATACTTTACCAAAACGGTTAATAAAAAAGTCTTCCAAAGTATGTTCGGCTACAGCCGGGGAAAGTTTCTTTTTACTATAGAATACAAGTATTGCCAAAATTTTAAGAAAGCCTAAATTAGAGAATGTTTTGGCGTTCATTTTAATGGGGTAGTCAAAAAACTTTTTAAGATAATATATTCTTGAAAGCCTGTTGCGCACCAATAGTACTTTTTCAGTTTTTTGAGGATCTGCTGTGGTATAATCGGCGGTGTGCAACACTTTTTGCATACCATGATAATTGATGACAAATTCATTTGCGGCACTATCTTCAACGGGCAAAATATTCATCCACCATTTCATTACCCTATCAGATTTTGAAAAAAAACGATGACCTCCAATATCCATGCGGTTACCCTTGTAATTAATGGTTTTAGAAATACCTCCAATATCGCCGCTCATTTCGTAAATAATTGGTTGTATACCCGGTGCACGGCACAACAATTCGTACGCAGCAGTTAATCCTGCAGGACCGGCACCTATAATAATAGCTTGTTTCATCTTATAATGCTTTAGAAATATAGGCAGAATTTAAATACAGGTTGCGATTTATATTTAATAATGAGCTTTGTATAAAACTTATATACAATTGTAGTAACAGAGTGGTTGGGGAATTAAGTTGTTTGGATATTTATTTTATAGATTCATTTTCCATAATGGCGCTAAAGATAACTAATCACAAGCAGAAAGATTATATATAAATGATTCAGCTTATTGTTATTGTGTTAATTTAATGCGTATTCCATTGGTGGAGAATGGTTTTTTTAAGACTGATAATAAGCAGGCCGATATATAATGAATACTCCCCAATTATTAATGTAGCATACAACCCGCGTAAGGTATTTGATTATTTATAAGGTATTATTAAAAAATATGGACAGTAATTTCCTTCAAAGCACCGTCCTTACAAGTCTGCGTTGACCAGCGGCCTTTAAAATTTATAGAACGATAATTAATTCAACCGGGAATAAGGATTTTAACCTGGCGCAGGGGGCTGCCCCCTGATGCTGGTTTAGTACGCATTAAATTGTAATAAAAAGGGCTGCGTTTGTTTTACCTGTTAAAGGCTGCAAAAAACAAATTCAACCAACTCCTTTGAGATTCCCTGTTTCTGCATTTTCTTTTCCACGGCATTAATAATTTTATTGGATTAGGTAGATAAGTCGCAAAAGCAGTATAGCCAGAGCTGTATAAATTTTAGATAATATAAAAGTGTACTTCACGCATTTCAATTCGCAGACTTATTTGTGCTTAGTTTTTAGATTTTATCAATTCAAATTTTACATTTCAATAAATAATACCCTTCGCAGTATGGCTTTTAAAACACCAGTAATTGCATAAGCCGCCTCTTTGGGTTCGGTCCGCCTTGGGGCGGATTCAATAAAAAATGCGCAGCTTATTTTTTTTGAAAGAAGCCAATGGAGCGGCGTTGCAGTTACTGGTGTTTTAAAAGGCATACTGCGAAGGGCATTATTTATTGAAAATGTAAAATTTGAATTGATAAAATATAAAAAATAAACACAAATAAGTCTG
>JAYTHI010000227.1:0-3958 GCA_043732685.1 Ferruginibacter sp.
TTATTTTTATATTTAAGCTGGTGTATTAAATGTTGCAGAAGGCTTTCTTTACTAAAATAAAATTCACTGTGTGCTGCTGTAAGCGGAATGCGTCCCCAAAATATTTTTTCAATTGGGTTGGCAGCGTGTTTTGCAAAATTGGTTTGTGGTAAAGCGTCAATACATTTAAGGCATAATAAATGGTGTATTGACACCAGATCACTACCGCAACCGGTGCAAACATGCGGATAAAATAAATGTATGGTATCCGAAAAAAGTGTTTGTAGTGTAGTCATTATTTAGCCAGGTTATGGTTGGTATTAGTTTAGGGATAGCTCATAATTTATTTGATAATAATTATTGGGCTCAATTATTAATTGACTAAACTTAATTTTTAGTTGGGAAGCTATAATTCTTACCTGCAAATGGTTAACAGCAACCTTATCCTGTTCTACTTTACGTAATATTTTGGCGGATATATGTAAGCTTTTAGCAAAATCAGCTTGCTTTATTCCCTTCTCCTTCCTCCAAATGCGAATTTTTTCGCCAATTGTCAATAAATCTGTAGTTTGATTTTTCTGTGGGGTATGCATTTTTAATAGTTTTGTATATACAAGACGATTAAAAGATAAAAAGGGTTGCAAAGAAGTAAAAATCACGAATTATTACTTTGAATTTCAGTATAAATACTAAGTAAATATAAATATATATTAATTATAAAATATATGTTTGTCACGTAAATTTCCTAATCTGATTATAGTATTTGTAGCAGTAAGTAAGAAAGCTGTTTCAAAGTATTTGCTTTTTATTCTTAAAACACCACTTTTAATTCTTATAAATTTGATTGTATTAAACCTGATTTTTTAAAAAAGATATTGATATAATTCTTCCACTTTTCCTAATGCAACTACCTCGATGCCGCTTTGCCCGGAGGAGGAATTAAATTTGGATTTACCCAATGATTTTGAATTGTATTTACTAACAATAATTTTCTCGAATCCTAATTTTTCCGCTTCAGCAATGCGTTGTTCGATCCTGTTTACGGCCCTTATTTCTCCGCTTAAACCTACCTCTCCGGCGAAGCAATAATGCTGGTTAATGGGGATATCTTCATAACTACTTAGTAAGGCACAAACAATGGCAAGGTCAATGGATGGATCTTCTATTTTTATGCCTCCGGCTATATTTACAAATACATCCTTAACACCAAAGTGAAACCCTCCGCGTTTTTCTAATACCGCCAATAATAATTGCAGGCGGCGCAGGTCGAAACCACTTACTGTTCTTTGGGGTGTTCCGTAAACACTTTGCGTAACCAAGGCCTGCCCTTCAATAAGTAAGGGCCTAACACCTTCGATTGTTGCAGCAATTGCAATACCGCTTAGCTGTTCTTCTTTTTGTGTAATTAATATCTCGGATGGATTATTTACTGCCCGCATTCCTTCACCTGTCATTTCGTAAATACCCAATTCGGATGTGGAGCCGAATCGATTTTTTAGGGTGCGTAAAATTCTGTAGGCATAATGCCTGTCGCCCTCAAATTGCAACACCGTATCAACCATATGTTCTAATATTTTAGGACCGGCAATATTACCATCTTTGGTAATGTGTCCAATCAAAAAAACGGGCGTATTTGTTTCCTTGGCAAAACGCTGTAACTCAACAGCACACTCTCTTATCTGGCTTACACTACCCGGACCGCTCTCTACAAAAGGCGATTGTAAAGTTTGTATACTATCCACAATAACCAACTGCGGTTTTAACTTTTTTATCTCCTGAAAAATGGTTTGTGTATTGGTTTCTGTAAGCAAATAAAAATTATCACTTTTATAGCCAACCCTGTCGGCACGCATCTTTATTTGTTGCTCACTTTCTTCTCCGCTTATATATAGTGTAACTACTTCTTTTAATTGCAAACCTATTTGTAAAAATAAAGTAGATTTACCAATGCCCGGTTCGCCGGCAACCAGTACAATACTTCCTAAAACAATGCCACCGCCCAACACGCGATTTACTTCTGCATCTGATGTAACGATTCGTTTTTCTTCTGCACTGCTTACCTGGTTTATAGAAATGGTCTTAAGTTTTCCTACGCCATTATATTCTTTCCATTCATTTACCTCCGCCTTATCATTGCCTTTAACTATTACTTCTTCAACGAAGGTGTTCCAATTATTGCAGGATGGACATTTACCTGTCCACTTGGTTGTTTCGTAGCCGCAACTCTGGCAAAAAAAGGCCGACTTAGTCTTACTCATTTGGTAAAAGTAAAACGGAAATTATTAGCAGCATTTATTTTGTTAGTTCCAATAAATTATGAACAGGAAGAGACATCCTAAAAAACTCAGGTAACGAATCCTTTTAAATATTTTAAATTAGGCAGATTAAATAAATACTAATTGAATAATTGGATATTTTTTTAATTATACAGATGGACAAAAAAAGGTATTTTCCGGTATTTTTTATGGAAGATATGTAGAGTATAAACTGCCACAAAGTAAAAGGGTTAGCATTTCTGCTAACCCTTTGTACTTACTAACCCATTAAATTCTATTGCTAAATTACAAATTGCGCACACATAAAAAAATAAATCTTTTGAGATGTTGATAAGTTATCGGATAGATTCCTGGGGTTTGTGTAGCAGATTACCATATTATAAATGGCTAATAATCAGTGTAATAACTTTAATAATTAGCAGTGTAACTAACCCTTACCAACAACCTAAAATAAAAATTAAAGTGAATAAAATTTGGTTTATAAAATAAACTACTTTACGTTTGTTATATAATAATTTTATAATGAAACGAATTTTTCTTTTTCTATGCTTTTTCTCCTTTCTGCATTCCGGAGCTCAAATATCTATTTCCGGTACGATTGTAACAAATAAGAATAAACCTATATATGGGGTAAGTGTAGTTTTAAAAAATACCTACGATGGCGCAACAACTGATTCATCAGGCAAATATTACTTTACCACTACCGAAAAGGGAAACCAGTTTTTGGAACTTACCATTAGCGGATACAATGCCGTATTGCAAAAAATTGTAATTAGTTCTGCACCTATCCTCCTCAATTTGGCATTAAAAGAACAGATTACCGAATTAAAAGCAGTTGTAATATCTGCTGGCTCCTTTGCTGCAAGTGACAAAATAAAGGGTGCGGTATTGAGCGATATTGATATTGTAACCACACCCAGCGCAAATGGAGATATAACGAGCGCTTTTAAATCGTTACCAGGCACACAGCAGGTAGGGGAAACCGAAGGATTGTTTGTGAGAGGTGGCACAGCCACAGAAACGAAAATATTTATGGATGGCAACCTTGTAAATAACTTTTTTTATACCAGCACCCCCGGTATTGCTACGAGGGGCCGTTTTAACCCCTTTTTATTTAAAGGCACCGTTTTTAGTACCGGCGGGTATTCGGCTTTGTACGGTCAGGCCCTTTCTTCGGCCTTAATTCTAGAAAGTAAAGACCTGCCGGAAAGAACAGAGGCTGATCTTGGCGTTTCGGTAGTTGGTATTGGTGGAGGCATACAGCATTTGGCCAAAAATAAAAAATCTTCCTGGGGCGTATCCGTTAATTACACTAATCTGTGGCTGGCTTTCAATGTTATTAAGCAAAAGCAGGATTTTTTTCAGGTACCACTTGTTAATCAGGGCGATGCTAATTTTAGAATAAAAACAAAAAATGGAGGTTTTTTAAAATATTACGGTTATGTAAGTGCCAATAAAACCGGTTTTAGGGCTGCAGATATTGATTCTATGGTTTTAAAAGATGCATTTTCTATAAATAACCTCAATACCTATCAAAACTTAAACTATAAATCAAGTATTGGAAATGGATGGAAAATAAATACCGGCATAAGCTTTAGTACCAATAAGGATGATATTAATAATGAGGTTCAGGCTAACGACAACTCAAAGTTTTCAACCACCAATCCTTTGTATGCATACAAAAATTTTACCTTGACCAACCG
>JAYTHI010000228.1:0-71023 GCA_043732685.1 Ferruginibacter sp.
GCGATGTCCTGCACCTGGGATATGGATTTGATAGAAAAATCTGCACGTATGGCAGCTGTTGAAGCCAGCGCAGATGGTATTTGCTGGACGTTTAGCCCCATGGTTGATATAAGCCGGGATCCGCGCTGGGGCCGGATATCCGAGGGCAGCGGCGAAGACACTTACCTTGGCGCCCAAGTTGCAAAAGCAATGGTAAAGGGTTATCAGGGTAATAATTTATCCAATAACAGTTCTATTATGGCATGCGTTAAACATTATGCTCTTTATGGAGCTGCTGAGGCTGGCAGAGATTACAATACTACCGACATGAGCCGCGTTAAAATGTACAACGAATATCTCCCTCCTTATAAAGCCGCTATTGATGCAGGAGCCGGTAGTATAATGGCCTCTTTTAATGAAGTTGATGGTATACCTGCAACAGCAAATAAGTTTTTAATGACGGAGGTGTTGCGCAACCAATGGGGTTTTAAAGGGTTTGTGGTTACAGATTATACCGGTATTAATGAAATGACAGCACATGGATTAGGCGACCTTAAAAAAGTTAGTGCCCTTGCTTTAAATGCAGGTATTGATATGGATATGGTTGGTGAAGGGTTTTTAACAACACTGCCCATCTCTTTAAAAGAAAAAACGGTCACCCTACAACAAATTGAAAAGGCCTGCCGCTACGTATTGGAGGCAAAATATAAATTAGGACTCTTTAAAGATCCTTACAAATATTGCGATGCACAAAGGGCCGCTACAGAAATATTTACTCCTGCCAACAGAAAGTTTGCCCGACAAATTGCTGCAGAAAGTTTTGTATTGTTAAAAAATGCGTCCGTTGGCACTACCAATTTACCCTTATTGCCAATTAAGAAAAATACAAGCATCGCGGTAATTGGTCCGCTTGCTGATGCTAAAGAAAATATGCCCGGTACCTGGAGTGTGGCTACCGATTTTTCGAAATCAATTTCTCTTTTACAAGGCTTACAAAATGCGGCAGGCAGTAATGCAAAAATATTGTATGCAAAAGGTTCAAACCTTGATGCAGACAGCCTTTTTGAAGAACGTGCCACACTATTTGGTAAAACATTGCATAGGGATACCCGAAGTAAGGAGTCCATATTAAAAGAGGCCCTCGACATAGCAGCACAAGCAGATATTATCGTAGCTGCTATAGGAGAATCTGCAGAAATGACCGGTGAGTCGGCAAGCCGTTCCAATATTGATATTCCGCTTATTCAACAAGAACTTTTAAAAGCCTTATTGGCAACCGGCAAACCCGTAGTACTGGTGTTATTTACAGGGCGACCCCTCGTTTTAAAATGGGAAAACGAACAAGTACCAGCCATACTAAATGTTTGGTTTGGTGGCACCGAAGCCGGAGATGCCATTGCCGATGTTTTATTCGGAGCAGTTAATCCTTCCGGTAAATTAACAGCCACTTTTCCGCAGAACGTTGGCCAGATACCCATTTATTACAGTCATAAAAATACGGGCAGGCCATTGGGTGAGGGACAATGGTTTCAAAAATTCAGGTCAAATTATTTGGATGTTTCCAACGACCCCTTGTACCCTTTTGGATATGGTTTAAGTTATACCAGTTTTAGTTATAGTAATATTAGTTTAAGTGATTCTGTTGTCAGGAATAAAAAATCAATTACGGCCTCAATAACCATTACAAATACGGGTAAAACTGCCGGTAAAGAAGTTGTTCAATTGTATACCCGTCAGTTGGTAGGCTCAATAACCAGGCCCGTAAAAGAGCTGAAAGATTTTAAAAAAATTAATTTAAATCCGGGAGAATCAAAAATTATTAATTTTATTATTAAGGAAGCCGATCTTAAATTTTATAATAGTTCCCTAAAATATATTGCCGAACCCGGAGAATATAAATTATTTATAGGAACAAATAGCAGGGATGTAAAAGAAGCTAACTTTAAGCTACTATTATAAATTTCAAATTAACGAAGAAGAAGATCTTTTTAGGTTTGAAAATACTATTAATAAGCAAAGCCTTGTCTGCACAAGATTTTAGCCAATATAAAAAATATACTTTTATTAGTAAGAGTGATACTTTACCCTATAGATTGTTGCTGCCTGCAAACAATAATCCCGGTAAAATATATCCGATGATTTTATTTTCACATAGCTCGGGCGAACGCGGCAGGGATAATGAGGTGCGGCTATTCCATGGCGGCGATTGGTTTTGAGAGAGAGTATCAGGTAAAATTATCAGGCTATTATTGCCTTTCCACAATGTGCAATAAAAGATTCCTGGGTTAATAAAACCGATACTTATGATGCTGCGGGTAAACGTATTTTTGTTTTTAACACAAGTGCCGGGCAAACTACTGCTATGCGTTTGGTAACTAAATTGGTGAAATACTTGATTTGTCAATATCCCATTACAAAAAAGTAATTATATGTTGGCGGTCTTTCTTTGGGTGGTATGGGAACCTGCGAGATGGTGCGCCTAGAACCTAAATTATTTGTAGCGGCCTTTCCTATTTGCGGAACTGCAGATATTGCTATTGCTCCAAAATTAACCAATGTAAATTGATGAATATTTCATGGCGCCAAAAATGCAACCAATAAATCAAATATGTGCTGAATTAATGGCAACAAGCTTAAAAAACTTTCTGTGCCGGTAAAATATACACTTTATCCCGATGCAGGGCACAATAGCCGGGACAATGTATTTATTGAACCTAATTTTATGAAATGGTTATTTTTAAACAAAAATTAAAAGATGGGTTCTGGAATTTAATTTGAATTGATTAATTTAATTAACAGGGTTTATGGCACGGTTTTGTAATTTGTTAGTGTACTGTTTCAGTGTACAAACAGCATAAACTATAAAATATGTCGATCAATCTTTTAGAGCAAGTTCAGGAAAATTTACTTTACCCACCATTGCAAAAAGTAAATCCAAATAAAGTATCTCCCAATATTAACGATAAAAAAACAACAGAAGTACATTTTAGTGAAGTGGCTATTCCTGCGGTTTTAATTGGACTATACAAATACAGTGCAACAGATGAAGGAGCTACTGAAATTTTACGTGGAGATAGCTCCACAAACTGGGTATCAAAAATTTTTCGGGATACCAAGGTAGAAGTAATAGAATCTATTGCCGGTTTTGTAGATCAATCCCAATTAAACTCTTTTGAACAAATGGATAATATTGCCTACGAAGCCATAAAGTTGGCTAAAGAAAATATGCCAACACCCGCAACAATAAAGGATGTCAAGACTTTTTTTTCTGGTCAGGTTAATAATATATTGCCTTTTTTAGAACCCGAACTTAAAATGGGTGATATTTTAAATGACACAGGAATTGACGACAATACCAATAAGATGTTGGGTCCAATTTCCAGTTTGATGCATAGTATCGGGTCTGTATTCTCAACACCCGAAACCAATAATGATATTAAACCGGAAGTGTAAGCTTATTGAGCGTCTTCAAAACTTTTAATCTTATTGTATAGGGTCTTTCTATCAATATTAAGTAATTCGGCTGCTTTTGTTTTATTAAAATTTACCTCCTTTAGAACCTGCATTATTGCTTCATATTCGGCTTTTGATGCGGTATCCTTTAAAAATACTGAACTGGGTTTAGTAATTTCTGATTCGTTTGGCGTAGTAATTAATTTTGTAGAAACGAAGCCGGTAATTTCTCCGGGTAAGGTAGCCGAATTAATTTTTCCAAAATTGGTTAATAAAACCGAACGCCTGATAACATTTCTAAACTCCCTTAAATTGCCCGGCCAGCTATATTGAATAAACATCTTCATCACTTCATCTTCAAACCCTTCTACTTGTTTATCTAATTCTTTATTGGTTTTTTGTAAAAAGAAATGCGCGAATAAAGGAATATCATCTTTGCGATTTCTTAAAGGTGGTAAGTCAATAGAAAACTCATTAAATCTATGGTAAAGGTCTTCCCTGAACTTTCCATTTCTATAGGCATCCTGCAAGTTTTCGTTGGTGGCTACAATTATTCTAACATCAACTTCCATTTCTTTTGTACCGCCGATTCGCTTAAATTTTCTTTCTTGAATTACCCTTAAAAGAGACGCCTGAATTTCAGAAGAAAGATTGGCTACTTCATCCAAAAATAAAGTACCGCCATTGGCCAATTCAAAATGCCCTTCCTTATCATTTATGGCACCTGTAAAGGCACCTTTTATATGCCCAAATAACTCGCTGCCTGCAAGCTCCTTGGATAGGGTACCGCAATCCATTGCAATAAATGGTTTGCCCTTTCGGCTGCTAAGGTCATGTATAGTTTTAGCAATTACTTCTTTTCCTGTACCACTTTCGCCATGAAGAATTATGCTATAATTTGTAGGTGCAACAATTTCAATCTGATTGTATAAGGTTTTTGTGGCGCTTGCTTCTCCAATTAAAAATTCTGTATTTGATGAATTGTTCTTTTTAACATGTTTGGCACCGGTTGAACTGGCTCCGTTAACGATAGTGTCAGATTCTGCAGGTTGGTTTAAGGCAGCTTTCAGCACATTTAAAACTTCATCAGGTATTAAAGGTTTGGTAATATAATCATATGCTCCGGCCTTAATTACATCAACAGCAGTTTTGATATCAGAATAACCGGTTATTATCAACACAATAGTTGAAGGATCCTGCTGTTTAATTTCAATTAAAATATCTTTTCCATCCTTTTTATCGCCCAATCTGTAATCACATAAAACAATATCAAACTTACCGGCCTTAAATTTTTCCAGACCTTTATTACCATTATGAGCAAAATCAACTATATATCCATTCTTTGAAAGGAACCTTGTTAATAAAGCGCACATATCCGCATCATCATCAATTATCAAAATGCTTTTATTCATTTTCTTTTATATTTTTATAAAGATACAATTACTTTATACTTCTTTCTTTAAGGTTACCTCAGGAACGGGAATTTCTTCAATTTTTATCCAAACAGAATAATCATTTGGTTGAATTTTACTGCCAAGACTATTTGCATAAACTTTGGTAAACTCTGCCCCAAGATATAAAATTACTGAACTATAATATGCCCACAACATAATTATAATTACCGAACCTGCCGCACCATAGATAGTGGCCATATTGCTTCTTCCAAGATAATAACCAATGCCAAATTTACCAAGTGTAAATAATACCGCCGTAATTATTGCCCCGATACTTACATCTTTCCACTTAATTTTAGCATCCGGTAACACCTTAAATATGATGGCGAAAAGCAGGCTGGTTATGGTAAATGACAAAACATTGTCGATTAATGGAATAAATATTTTGCCCAATCCTGATAGTAAATTGTTTAAACGGTTGCCAACAATGGCGATTAAGGCATTTAATACCAGGGAAACGATTAGTACAAACCCCAAACTTAAAATAAGTGAAAACGATAACAAGCGGTTTAATATTAGTTTCCACCAAACTTTTTTGGTTTTAACTTTCAATCCCCAAATTTTATTTAAGGAATCCTGAATCTCTCCAAAAATTCCTGTTCCTCCTATTAATAATACCGAAATACTAAATATTGTAGCAAGGGGTGTTGTATGTGTAAGGTGTATATTTTTAATATTTTCCTGAATTTGTACTGCCGCAGCACTGCCAACCAAATCTTTTATTTCACCATACATTTGACCCTGAACTGCGTCTTTACCAAATAACTGACCGCAAATAGCCATTATAATAATTAACATGGGTGCTAACGAAAATACCGTGTAATAGGCGAGAGATGCACTGTATTTCAGTACATTATCATCGATAAACTCCACAATAACCTGCTTAATAAAATGATACAGGGAGAATATTTTTTTGTGCATATTTTAAATATAGATCAATTTTTGAATTTGTTAAGGGCTAATCTTATAATTTAAAATAGAAGTAAAAAAAAACTTACCATAATTGATTTTTAAAACGCTTAAACCATCTTTTATTTAGGAAAAATCATCCCATCTTAAAGCTTATATAATTGCTATAATTGGCATTTTATAATAAAAATGATTGTTTGGCTTTGTAATTGTGCCATTATAGCGATCTTGTTTTTAAAAATACCATTTTAGGATTGTTTAATTATTTTATATTGAAAGCACTTATAATTGACGATGAAATTGATATTTGTTTTTTGCTGAGTGGAATTTTGCGACAAAAAAATATCGCTGCCAATTATGTAAATAATTTGGCTGATGCAGTTGTTGAGCTGAAAAATATTCATCCTGAGCTTGTTTTTTTGGATAATCACCTTCCGGATGGACTAGGAATTGATTTTGTAGAACATATAAAAACATATTACCCCGCATCTAAAATAGTAATGATTACTGCCTATGATAGTAGTGGCGACCGGCAACTGGCTATTAACAAAGGTGTTGACATATTTATTGGAAAACCCTTCACAAAAGATGCCATTAACTACGCCACAGATACCCTTACCAACTAAAAAAGATTCCCAATTGTGGAGCAATTTCTACAAATCAAAAATTATAATTATCTGTTTTAAATTTATATTATTGTAACTGTAATATAATAATTTCTCACACGTAATATATCGCCAAAAGGATTTTAAATATTAAGACTGGCAAGGTTTTTATATATATTTTCTAAACATATTTAATCATAAAAACTTAAATTATCATGGGAAATCTATTGTACGTCATTGCTGTAATATTTGTAATTATCTGGGCAATTTCCTTTTTAGGAGGATTTTATACAGGCGGTCTGATTCACGTTTTATTAGTTATAGCCATTGTGGCTTTCCTCTTAAAAGTTATTCGTAGAGCGGCCTAAAAATTCTTATGCGCTAATTATTGCAATATTTATTTTCTTTTCGAAATATCTAGCCATCAAAGCAGTTAAGTCACCTTTATTTTACTATTGTAAATGAAGGTGACTTTTTATTTTCACAAGATAATAGTATACCAATTGCCATTAAAATCTTGTTGTAACATATAGCACAATACAACTTAAAATTTGATGGTAAATTTGGTCCCAACGCCTAATTTACTTTCTGCATTTATGCTGCCTTTATGGTTTAAAATAATATTTTGGGTATTGGTTAAGCCAAGTCCATTGCCTTTTGGTTTGGTAGTAAAATAGGGTTCAAATAATTTACTTAGTGCGGTTTCGTCCATGCCTAATCCATTGTCCGAGATCTCTATCACACATTTATCGGCTTCCTCAAGCGTATTTATGGTAATAATACCTCCTTTTTTTGTTAATGCCTCCACTGCATTTACAATTATATTAAGAAAGGCAATTTTTACCTTTTCTGTATCAACAGGAATATCGCAAATATCAGCCTTATAGTTTTTTCTAATTTCTATATTATTTAAGGTAATTCGATCTTTTGCCAAGTCCAAAGCTTCGTCCAATACCTTGTTTATTGACATAGGCTGGTAATTTAACTCCACAAAGCGGGTAGCATTAAGTAGTTCGGTAATTAGTTGGTTGATTCTTTTGCTATTTCTATTTACCATATTAAATAGCATGTCAAAGTTTTCGCCAGACTCCGTCATTTCTGCTTTAATTTGTCCTATTGCTAAATCTATATTGGTTAAGGGGTTACGCACTTCATGAGCTATATTGCGCGCCATTCTTCCTGTTGCAGAAAATTTTTCAAGCCGGCGCATTTCTACCAGTTCTTTATTTGCAGCATCCAATTCATCAATTCGCAATTGTAATTGCCGTTGATATTCAATAACTTTTTTATCGGCCTTTTTGCGCGCAGTATTTTCCCTGATATAGGTTAACAAACCAAAAAATGCAAACACGGAAACCAGTAACAATGAAATTATTATAAAAAGATTCATTGCCCAATTTTGCCTGTTGAGGGAAGATGTTTTTTTTGCCAGAATATTGGTCTTATTTAATTGCAGCGTTTTTATTTGCTTTGTAATGCTATCTGTTAACAGGTTGTTTTTGTTGGTAGTGGTTAAAAATGTACCGGGTGTTTCATCTGTTATTGCGTCTAAAGCTGCACTATTTTTGGTGTTATATGATAGTAATCCATCAGATAGGTATTGGAATTTACTTTTTACCAAAATCTTTAAATAGTCAATATCTGTTTGTTTTAAATTTGCTTTGGCATAGGCTGAACTAAGTAACAAAAAAGAACTATCCGTTTTTTTTAAACTTGATTCATAAGTGCTTAAAAATTTTTTATTTTTTAATAATATATATCCCCTTACACTACCCTCAGCCTCCTTCACATGGTGTCCTATATCTTCTAAATTAATGATGATATTATTTGTACTGATAATAATTTTTGTTTGTTCAATCAATTGCAGGTTAGCATAGAGGGTTAAAAGATAACTAATTAATAATAAAGCAAATGCAGCTCCATAACCAACCTTTATTCTTTTATCTATTTGTAATTGTTTTAGTACCTGTAACATAATATTTAATAATATTTGAGGAAAATAATACCTTATTGGTTAGGTAAATACACATCCTGAGTAAAATATTTTTTATTGATGCTTTTAAATTTAATGGTACATATTTTGGATAATTTAATTTTGTTAGAGATACTTTGAAAAAGTTTAAACAAATAAATTTACAAGTTTGTTATATAACTAATTAATCACGTTACCATTTATTATTAAAAGCTGATTATACGTTATCAAATAAATATAAAATTTTGCAAGATAATTCTCCTGCTTCTTTTGATGTAAAGAAAAGCATATTTGTAAATAAAAAAGCGGATGATAGATTATTAACTTTATTGAAAGAAAATAATGCATTTGCCTGGAATTGTGTTTACGATAGGTACGCATCCCTTATGTATGGAAATATTCTTAACATCATTAAGGATAAACAAAAGGCAGAAAAAATTTTTATTAATGCTTTTGTTAATTTAAAGGAACAAAATATCCCCATTCCTGCTCATTGTTCCTTCTCAAATTTTCTATGTAATTATGCAAAAAAATATGCTAACAATTATATAGAAGAGGCGCCTGCCGATAAATTATAATACATAAAGCTGCAAAGATTTTACCAATTTTGCAGATGTCTTTTTTAGGCATAGCTAAATTAGGACTTTTAAATTCAACCGGAGTTTCGATTATATGCTTTAAGATTAAGCATTGTTACAATTAAAGTGGCGATAAAAAGTTTTGAATTTTCAAATCCTGTTAATGAATAAATACTAATGACATAGTTATTTTAATGTTTATTTATTCATCAATTCCTATAATTAGATTAAGGTATTAATGTTATTGGTTTAAATATACTTATGATATAAATAATTGTACTGTTAAGAAATATAAATATTACAATACAAATAATTAAAAAATTGTGTAGTAAAAAAGCCTCATCTTATAATGGATCGCAATATACTGTGCATTTAAATTCACCCATTGATCAAATTTTTTATGCTAATTTAATTTGAGCAGACATTTATTATTCCTCTTTAAAATTGTAAGCTACTAAATAAATAACCAAGCTGATAAAGGCTAATATTATTAATATGCCTACCCATACCCCGCCTTTAAACAGTGCATCGCATGTTTCGCAACTTATTGACATAAACAAAGCAAATACAAAAAATGCCGGCAATAAAAATGGATTTATATTTTTCATATTCAATTCTTTAAATTTTGATACTACCTATTTTAAGCCAAATTTTATTAATGCTAAAATTGTACAATAATTATTGCCACAACTCCTATTATTTGTTTAATATTTTGTAAAATAAATTTTAATAATTGTGTATTGTAAATACCATCCGATTTTTATTAAATCGGATGGTACGTATTTTTTGTTTATAGCCTGCTATAGGTATAAGTTATAGCAAAACAATCTGCTGCTTTTTAAATTTAAATATGCAGGTAATTGTTTAAAAATGATTATATTATATGAACTGTCCATACGGAAACTGATCCTTCTTTACACTTAAAATCTCCCCAACCATCTTCATTAATTATAACTTCACCCTCATGATTTTTTAGTGCGTCTGTAAATTTTGCCCCTGCAAAATTTTTGCCTATCTCCATTGTTTTAAACCCTTCACCACCATTACTTAATAATACTGCACAGCCACTATTTACAATTTCTTTTGCCCCTTCCCTTATCCAACCAATACAATTTGCGTGATCAAAATAATCTCTTTGAAAACCATATGCTTTGGTTTTTCTTAACAAAATTAATTCCTCAAGGGCTGCCATCTTTTCAATAATAATTTCATGGTCATTGCCATCCTTTCCTTTGTCTGTATAAATTGTACCATATAGATCGGGATAAAAAATGCAGGGGTAGCCTTGTTCTCTCAATAAAATTAATGCATAGGCTAATGGTTTAAACCATGCAGATACAGGTGCTTCCAGGGCTTGTAATGGTTGGGTATCGTGGTTATCTACCACTGTAACAGCAAGATGGGGTTTTTCGCTTATCAGTGTATTGCTAAAAATTGTACGCATATCATATTCGTTACCAGCAACAGAAGCCATATGCAAATTATGGTGTAATGGGGCATCAAATAAAGACATTCTATCTTCAGTAGCAGCTAAATATTTAAGTAAGGAGGTAATATCGCCCGGTGCCCAATATTCTCCTACTGCAAAAAAATCATTACCTGCAATGCTGCGCATATAATCGAGCCATTCATTATAAAATGGGGGCGAAATATGTTTTACTGCATCCAATCTTACTCCATTAATACCGGTGGTTTCTTTATACCATTTTCCCCAGCTTTTTAATTCCTCTCTAACTTTTTGGTTTCTAAATTCAATATCTGCGTACATTAAATAATCATAGTTTCCCTTCTCTTCATCCACCATTTGCTCCCAGCCCTCACCGTTTTGGTTTACCAACAAAAATATGCCCGTCTCCTTATTCTTAGCATCATAGTCAATACCCGTAAAACAGGTATGATCCCATTTAAAAGCAGAGTATTTATCTTTTCTGCCGGGAAAGGTAAATTTGGTATAACCTTCAATTTCATAAGGTTCACTTGTAATTTTGTTTCTGTTTTCCGGATCAACTTTTATGGCCTGAACCAATTCTTTTTCATCTGCTCCGCCTTTATGATTAACTACAATATCAGCATAGACCTGTATACCATTTTCGTGTGCTTTTTCTATAGCAGCAATGTATTCGTCTTTACTGCCATACTTAGTTTTTATTGAACCTTTCTGATCAAATTCCCCAAGGTCATACAAGTCATACACATCATAGCCAACAGACATTCCTCCTGCACTGGCTTTATACGCAGGAGGTAACCAAACAGCAGTTATACCCATATCGCTTAATTTTTTAGACTCATCTGTAAGCTTTTTCCATAACGTTGAATCCTGTGGATAATACCAGTGAAAAAATTGTAATAAAGTATTGTTTTGCATATTTTATTAGTTTATTTTATTTTTCAATAACTTATAATTGTGCCAAAAATTAAATCCTATATTAAAAAATATTTATGTGTATCAGCTAAAATATTAATAGTAATTTTTTTTTTTAGTCTCAGGTGAGTAAAAATTTACACATTTAAAAATATATTAATTGGTAGATTTACCTATTAATCAAGCTGAAATTTGTACCGTGGCTATAATTAAAAATTTATTTTATAGGATTTAAACAATTGGCAGCATTTTGGTTTTAGAAAATTTGAAACATTTATTTTTAAATTTTAAATTTACAATTATGAGTTCTTCAAAAGTTATAACAGGCGTATTAATCGGTGCTGCTGCCGGAGCAGTTTTAGGTATTTTATTTGCTCCTGAAAAAGGTTTAGATACAAGAATTAAATTAGGTAAAAAAGGGGCAGATTTAAAAGATACTATTAAAATTAAAATCAATGATTTGGTGGATAGTATTGCAGACCAGTTTGAAAATGCTAAAAACGAGGCCGGTAATTTGGTAGAGGAAGGTAAAGAAAAGGTTGCTGCTGCAAAATCTCAGGCAAAACATTCTCTTTCCTAATTTTTAATTAGCTCCTTAAATAAAAGATTAAAAAAGTAAATATGGATAATCAGCCAAATGCTATTGGATCATTTATAGAAAGTGCAGGTGCTTATTTAGAAACAAGGGTAGAGTTGCTGAAATTACAAGTTGTGAGCAAATCTACCGGGGTAGTTTCTTCCTTGGTTTCAACAATTATTATTAGTGTTCTAATAGTGTTTGGTCTTTCCATACTAAATATTGGTTTATCTATCTGGATAGGCACTTTGCTGGGCGAATTGTGGCTGGGCTTTATTGTGGTAGGTGGATTTTATATTTTATTGGCCCTTCTATTTGTAGCGTTTAAAGACAAATTAGTTAAACGTCCGCTGACTGATATTTTAATTAAAAAATTGCTTAATTAATTTTTATGGAAATCAATACTGCTAAGGATCTGGACAATGCCATTGCGCGGTTGAAGCATAAAAAAGTTTTGCAGGCCGATAAGGTTACCGACCAGTTTAATGATGCCATTGAAAGCTTAAAACCAATCAATCTATTAAAATCTTCTTTAAATAAGGTGGTTCATTCTCCCGGATTGGTAGAAAAAATTATTAATGCCACCGTAGGACTGGGAGCCGGAGTGCTTTCCAAAAAAATTCTTATCGGAAAATCAACCGGTATCGTAAAAAGGTTATTGGGTACAGCACTTGAGTTAGGTGTGGCAGGTTTGATATCTAAAAACAGCACTGCTATAAAAACAGGTAGCGTCGGATTTTTTTCTAAAATATTTTCACCGAAGAAAAAAGAATTCCTTTAATCTGTTAATCATTACTACATTTAATCGCTTCAATTTTTAAGTCCGGCAACCAACTTTATTTTAAAATTTTAATAATTTTTATACTGGTAACATATTATACCGGTATAAAACTGCGTTATAGCAATAAGGTAACAAGCCATAAAATGGAGGGTAAAAGTTAATTAGATAAGGCATTACTTTATCTTCGTTATAAATGGTGAAATTTTTAATTATAGGGCTGGGTAATATAGGTGTTGAATACAACAATACGCGCCATAACATTGGCTTTGATGTAGTTAATGCTTTTGTAAAAAAACACGGTGGAACACTAACCGTCGAACGCCTGGCCTACATGGCAGAAGTTAAATGGAAAGGAAAACAATTTATATGTATTTGTCCAACAACATATATGAACCTAAGTGGTAAAGCTTTTAAATATTGGATGGATAAAGAAAAAATTGCATTGGAAAATACATTGACCATTGTTGATGATCTGGCTTTGCCTATTGACAAATTACGTTTAAGGCCAAGTGGCACCGATGCAGGTCACAATGGTTTAAAAGATATTCAAAGCACAATAGGTACAGATAAATATCCGAAACTTCGCTTTGGCATTGGTAATAATTATGCAAAGGGGATGCAGGTAGAATTCGTTCTGAGTAAATGGTTAAATAAAGAAATACCATTGATAGAATTAAAAATTCAAATATGTGTTGATGCCATTGAAAACTTTGCTGCTAAAGGAATAGAACTTACAATGAATGACATAAATAAGTTATGTGTTGCGCTATAAAAAGTTAACTCCATACATTATTGATTTGTTAATATGATTTGTTTATATTCGCTGTCTAATAACAGTCTGCCTGATAATAAAATAATAAGATGAAGATAATTTGTGTAGGCCGTAATTATGCGGATCATGCTAAGGAGCTTGGTAATAAATTAGAAGATGAGCCTGTAATATTTATGAAGCCCAAAAGTGCGCTTTTACAAAGCCATACGCCTTTTTATTACCCTGAATTTACCAACGAACTAAATTATGAATGTGAATTAGTGTTGCGTATTTGCAAAAATGGCAAGTACATCCAGGAGCGTCATGCTGCCAATTATTACAATGGCATAACAACAGGTATTGATTTTACGGCAAGAGATATTCAAAACGATTTGAAAGCAAAAGGATTACCCTGGGAAAAAGCAAAGGCTTTTGATAATTCTGCGGCCGTTGGTAAATTTATTGATCTCACTCCGGCATTTAATAAAAAGAATGTAAACTTTACTTTTTATAAAAATAAAGAACTTGTTCAGCAAGCCAACAGTAGCCAAATGATTTTTAGCTTCGATTTTATTATTGCCCATATCTCTAATTATTTTTCTTTAAACATTGGCGATCTATTATTTACCGGTACCCCTGCAGGTGTAGGGGAATGTGTGGTTGGTGATGAATTAGAAGCATTTATTGAAAATGAAATGCTCTTAAAAATGGAAATAAAATAAGCGTATTTAAGTATAATAAAAAATTAAAATAGGTATATAATTGGAAAGGCCGGGGAAAAATCCCTGGTCTTTTGTCATAATAGTAGTTTATATGTATTTTTTGGATTGTATAACGGGTTCGCTAAACCCTTAGTTAATTAATGGTTTATTAAAGCCTTTAGAAATTTTTTTTGATGCAGCATACATTCTTCCTTGTATTTATCTTTCTGCCGATAGGATAAAGTTGTATATTTTTATTATATTAATGTCTTCACTAATCTTTTTTTTGATTTTGTTTGTTAAAATGCATTATACAGAGTTTTAAAATTTTTAAACCTGGCTCTGTTACCTATTATTTTCACATTATATTTGGTCATGATATTGAAGGAAGTGTTATTAAATGCATACCACCATATGTGTATTGCGGGTGCAATGGCGCGTATTTATGAAGCCAATCGGGCTACTTGCAGGTATGTACATTCCACATCGCGCGGGCACGAAGCCATTCAATTGGCAACGGCCTATCAAATGTTGCCATCCGATTTTGTAAGCCCCTATTATCGGGACGAGAGTTTATTACTTGGTTTGGGTTTTACACCCTACGAATTAATGTTACAGTTGCTGGCAAAAAGCAACGATATATTCACCGGAGGCCGTGCCTATTACAGCCACCCAAATTATAGGGGTGCGGATAAACCAACCATCATACACCAAAGCAGTGCTACCGGTATGCAGGCCATACCAACAACCGGGGTTGCACAGGCAATAAAATATATTGCAGGAATACAGGCCAGGGGTAATCCAATTTTTTTAAAAAAACCTTTTACTACCGCATATCAAAATATCGATGCGGAAACAGTTACCGGTGCTAACTTATCTCCAATAGTAATTTGTTCTTTAGGTGATGCATCCGTTACAGAAGGCGAGGTAAGTGAGGCATTTCAATTTGCAGCTGTTCATCAGTTACCAATTATTTTTTTGGTGCAGGATAATAATTGGGGTATCAGTGTTACGGCCAAAGAAGCCCGTACAGCAGATGCTGCCGAATTTATAAAAGGTTTTAAAGGTATACAAAGCATCAGCATCGACGGCAGTAATTTTGAAGAAAGCTTTACTGCAATGCATCAAGTGGTAGCAGCTGTCAGAGAAAAAAGTATACCCTATCTGGTTCATGCTACCGTGCCGCTTTTAGGGCACCATACCAGTGGTGTTCGTAAAGAAACCTATCGTTCTGCAGAGAATATGGCCATCCATGCTGCCAATGATCCCTTGCCTAAATTACGCACCCTGTTATTAAAGGAAGGTGTTGCTGAATTGGCCTTACAAAAAATTGAACAGGATGCTATTAAAAGTATAGATAATGATTTTGCGCTGGCTGCTCTTGCACCCGAACCTGACCCGGCTACGGTAGAGGATTTTATTTTTATACCTACACCAATAACAATAGAAAGCGGTACAAGAAGTCCTGCGGGAAAAGCAAAAATTTTAATGGTGGATGCCGCTTTATTTGCCATAAAAGAAATAATGGAAGCTTATCCCGAATCTATTTTTTATGGGCAGGATGTGGGTAGAAGACTGGGAGGTGTTTTTCGAGAAGCTGCAACATTGGCCGAGCATTTTGGCGACCACCGGGTTTTTAATACCGCCATTCAGGAGGCCTATATAATTGGTTCCACTACAGGCATGTGTGCTGTGGGTTTAAAGCCAATTGTGGAAATTCAATTTGGAGATTATATTTATCCGGGTATCAACCAGTTGGTGACGGAAATCTCTAAAAGTTGCTATTTAAGTTGCGGCAAATTTCCGGTGCAGACCGTAATACGCATACCTGTTGGCGCCTATGGTGGTGGTGGTCCTTATCATAGCGGAAGTATTGAAAGTACCCTGCTTACCATTAAGGGTATAAAGGTTGTTTATCCCTCCAATGCTGCTGATATGAAGGGTCTGTTAAAAGCCGCTTTTTTAGATCCTAACCCGGTAATAATGCTGGAACATAAGGGCCTGTATTGGGGTAAAGTACCCGGTACGGAAGCTGCAAAAACTATTGAACCTTCAGCAGATTACATTATTCCATTGGGTAAGGCATTAATTGTTTTAAATGCCTTGCCTGAAAAGCTTGAACAAGGCAATACCTGCTGTGTTATAACCTATGGCATGGGTGTTTTTTGGGCCAAAGCTGCTGCCAAAAGTTTCGAAGGCCGGGTAGAAATCATTGATTTGCGTACCTTGTTTCCATTAGATGAAAACTTGGTTTTTGCCTCCGTAAATAAGCATGGTAAATGTTTAATTGTTACAGAAGAGCAGCAAAATAATTCATTTGCAGAAGCACTCTCCGGCCGTATTTCTAAAGCCTGTTTTAAAAACTTAGATGCGGCAGTTGAAGTTATAGGGGCGCTAAATTTGCCGGCGGTTCCCATGAATATATACCTTGAAGCGGCTATGTTACCCAGTGCTGCGAAAGTGGCCATAAAATTGGGCGAACTTTTAAATAATTAATTTTTAATACCTGAATTTTTTAAAGAACTAGTATTTATGGACGGGATATTTTTTAGAACCTTATCTATATTTTAAAACTTGCCCAAGTGCATCATATGGATAAAGCGCAGCCGCTATTAATAGTTTTACGGCAGCATCAACAATTGTCTTTCCTGCATTTATTTCAATTTATAGGATTAGGCAAATCATTCGCAAACCCGCAATTTTAAGCTGTTTTTTACCTTTTTAAATGTAGCGCATTAAAAAACATAACTGTCATTAAGTAACCTTGGTCAGCATTAAAAAACGCGACTATTTCTTAAGCCTTATAATTTATAAGTCGCATTTTTTGAATTCCACACCAGTTTTTCGCTGCATACGCTTCGCCTCCACAGCCAGCGGGCTGCGTAACTGCAACGCCGCTCCATTGGCTTCTTTCAAAAAAAATAAGCTGCGCATTTTTTATTGAATCCCGCCCATGGCGGACCGAACCCAATGAGGCGGCTTATGCAATTACTGGTATTTTTAAAGACATTCTGCGAAGGGCATCATTTAGTGAAATGGTATAATTTGCATTGATAAAATTTACAAAATAAGTGCAAATTAAGTCTGCGAATCAAAAATGCCTGAAGTACACCTTTGTATTATCTAAAAGTTATACAACTCAGGCTATACTGGTTTGCGAATTATCTACCTAATCCAAAAAATTCAATTATAAAACAAGTTCCAAAAAATTTTAAATTTTTTAATAGCAAAAGCCAGCTTCCTGCAAAACAGACAGCTGGCTTTTAAAGGTTTATCGAATCTTATAAATTGGCGGTTTTCAATTTCTTAGGAAATTTTATTTCGAAATCTTTAATTTCACCGGCTCTTTTTACTTTTATCATGTACATCGATTGCTCATTTGCCTGCTGCAATTGCTCGCGGGCCTCATCGGTATTATTAATTTGTTGTCCGTTTATTGCGGTAATAATATCTTCTTTTTTTAAACCTGCAATTGCCGCGGCAGAGGAGTCTGCGACTTCAATTATTTTTACATTTCCACCTTCTTCTGTATCCTGAATCTTTAAACCCAATCTTTTGGGGTGTGGAAAATCACCTGCAAAATTATCACCATTGTCGCCCTCCTCATTTTCATTGTCCATGTTGTCATTATTTATTGGAGGCAATTTAAAAGAACGAACCATTGGTGGCGGATGATTAAAATTAAAGTATTGCGCCATATTATTTGATTCCCCTAGTACCGCTTTTACAGCCTTCTTTTTACCAGCTCTTTTAAAATAAATTTTTATTTCATCTGAAGGTTTTTTTGTGGCAATTATTGATGCCAATACGTCGGCATTTGTAACAATTTGTTTATCGATTTTAGTTATCACATCGTCCATTTGCAAACCTGCTTTTTCTGCAGCAGCACCTTTAACAATTTCTACAATTTTAGCGCCCTCAGCAGCTTTTTCTGTAGTTACGCCTAAAAAAGTTTTATGGGGCATCATGTTATGCAGCTTTTGAAATTCTTTATTACCGTTTAAAAAAGCTTTGCCAAAATTTTCAAAATTACCGTCCATATTAATTTGCAGGTCTTTCAATTTTTCTAAGCCTTCAAGACCTTCAAAATTAAAATTCATATTTCCGACAGCATCCCTATACATCATTTTCCTTTTATTGATGGTAATTCCTCCATCTTTAAATTCTACCAGCGGTTTGCCATTAATCAAAATTTTGTCTCCATTTATTTCGACTTTCAATGTAATATTAGTGTCTGCTTTACTTCTTATAATGATTTCCTGCTCCTCTTTACCTTCGGGACGCTCCGGCCTTTCCCTACGTTCAGGTCTTGGTGGGCGTTCAGGTCGTTCCGGTTTTTCCGCCTGGTCTGGCCGCTGCATATTTTCCTTTTGTTCGGTTACAGGTAATTGCTGCGCTATAATTTTTAGGCTTACTCCTGTTAAACTCAATACCAGCCCGATTAAAATAGTTTTTTTCATGTTAATGGTTTTGAAATACGAAATGTTTAGTAGGTCAAATGTAGAAAATAAATTTGTATTACGAAATGTTTCGCAGTTAAATTTTGCAGATTAACATAATTTTATTTATGAACGGTAAAGGAATAACGCTTACAGTATTTCATTAATGTGTTTATGGATATTTAGTGCTATTTTATCCGTAGGTACATCGTTGGCATCATTGCCGAAAGGGTCTTCAATTTCTTCTGCAATGGTTTCTAAGCTGGCAAGTACATAAAATATAAAGGCTACCACCGGCACCACATAGTAACCAAGTGTAAATACATATCCAAAAGGCAGGGACATTACATAAAAGAAAATAAATTTTTTGATAAACACACTGTAGGAAAAAGGAATGGGGGTATTTTTTATTCGCTCACATGCACCACAAATATCTGTAAAAGATTGGAGTTCGTTGTTAAGCATAAGAAGTTGTTCGCCGCTTATTTTGTTACTTTTATACAGGTTATGAATGTGTTGAAACATCAGCAATGCCAACTGGTTGGGAATGTGCTTTTGGTGATTGACCGCCTTAAAAACGGGATGTTGCTTGTCTTCCTCAAATAATTCGATCCGGGTATTTTCTGCCCTTAAGTGGTTGCGTAGTGCATAGGCATAAGCCGGAATTATTTTACGAAAAAACGTACGTTCTTCTGTTGCCGTATCGCCCAGTATTACCACCAATTTTAAGGCAAGATTTCGGCTGTTGTTTACAAGGCTTCCCCATAATTTTCTTCCCTCCCACCAACGATCGTACGCAGTATTGGTTCTGAAAACAAGTAGTAAAGATAATACAAACCCAAGCAGGGTATGCATTACGGGAAGATTTTTTAAATTACTGTTGGCAGATAATTTAAAATATTCCAGTTCCATAAAAGCAATAAAACCGCTGTAAAATGCAATACCGATAATGAGTGGCAATAACTTTCTAAAAGTATCTGCTTTGTGAAAACGAAAAATAAAAGTGAACCATTCTTTTGGATTATAGCTTATCATAGCTTCAATTATTTAATTTACATTAGCCAGACTTGGGGCATACATTTATGAACATACACGACATGTAAAAGCACTACAAGAAATAAAATAGCTGGTTTAATAAATTCAAAAAGTATTTAAAAAATAGAAAATAAAACCGCTATCCAAGCAATGCTTTTACATTTAAAATAACCTGATTTAAATTACTGATGTCTTGCCCGCCTGCCGTGGCCAGGTTTTTTTGACCTCCGCCGCCGCCCTTTATCAGCCCTGCCACCTGTTCTTTAATAATTTTAGCAGCATCTAAGTTTTTAGCCACCACCACCGTATCTGAAATACCAATGGCTACAAACGGTTTACCATCAATATTACTGCAAAGCACCACCAAATGATCGTGCAAATGATTTTTAAGATCGGTACATAATTTTTTTAAGGCATCAGCACTGTTCACTTCAATGATGGCTCCAACAAAAGTTACATTATTGATAATCTCATCTTTTTGTAACAATTCGTTGCGAATCCCAACCAATTGCCGGGCTTCCAAACCTTCCAATTTTTTTTGTAAACCACTGTTTTCAGTAAGAAGGTATTCAATGGACCGGTTAATATCTTTTGTATTTTTAAGCAAACCCCTAATTTGGGAAAGCGCCGTAAATTGTTCGTTAACATAATTTAAAGCCTGCTCGCCGCAAACGGCTTCAATTCTTCTAACACCGGCAGCTACAGCAGATTCATGCTGAATTTTAAAAATACCCAATTCTCCGGTGCTGCCAATATGAGTACCGCCACAAAGCTCCAGCGAATAAGCCGGATCCATCATAACTACCCGTACGATATCGCCATATTTTTCTCCAAATAAGGCCATTGCACCCAAGGCAATTGCCTCCTCCTTATGCATAGATTTTATTACCACAGGAATATTTTCGCGGATCTTTTCATTCACCAATTTTTCGACAGCTGCAATTTCGGCTTCGGTCATTTTTGCAAAATGACTAAAGTCAAAACGCAGGTAATCTTCATTTACCAAACTGCCCTTTTGTGCAACATGTTTACCTAAAACAGACCGTAAAGCTGCATGCATTAAATGAGTGGCACTATGGTGTACGGCTATTAAGTGACGCCTCTTTGTATTTACTGTTGCTACAACATTTTCATTTATAGCAACAGGTATTTTATCTGTAAAATGTATAATCAGGTCGTTCTCCTTTTTAGTGTTGGTTACTTCTATAATTTCTGCCCCAAATTGCAATATCCCTGTATCGCCAACCTGGCCGCCGCTTTCGGCGTAAAAGGGAGTGTTTTCCAGCACAAGCTGGTAAGCTTCCTTGCCCTTGGAAGTTACCTTTCTATATTTAATGACCTTCGTTTCCGTTACAAGTGTATCGTACCCGACAAATTTATTTGGAACGTTTTCTATACAGGATATCCAATCTTCTGTATCTAAAACTGCAGCGGAACGGCTTCTTGTTTTTTGTTGCAGCATTTCGTTTTCAAAGCCTTGCTCATCTACCGTTAAATTATTTTCGAGTGCAATCAACCTTGTCAGGTCTATCGGAAATCCGTAGGTATCCAATAATTCAAATGCAGTAGCGCCATTAATAATTTTTGTATCCTGCGACTGGATAATAGTTTCGTCCATCCGCTTCAGGCCCTTTTCGAGCGTTCGCAAAAAAGCTTCTTCTTCCTCCTTTACTACCCTTGTAATAAAAGTTAACTGTTGCTGTAGTTCGGGAAATACCCCATCAAATTGAGCTGCAATAATTGGCAGCAATTGAAAAAGTAAGGGCTGGTTATAATCTAAATAAGAATAATAGTAGCGTACGGCCCTCCGTAAAATTCTGCGTATAACGTAACCTGCACCTGTGTTTGATGGCAATTGGCCATCCGAAATAGTAAAGGCTATGGCACGAATATGATCTGCAATTACCCTAAAAGCAATACTTTCTTTATCATCTCCCGCAGCATATTTTTTATTAACAATAGTACTGATCGCCTCCAGTGTGCCGGTAAAAATATCAGTATCGTAATTACTTTTTTTATTTTGAATTAACCTTACCAATCGCTCAAATCCCATTCCGGTATCAACATGCTTGGCGGGCAAGGGCTCAAGACTACCATCTTTTTTTCTGTTAAACTGAATAAATACATTGTTCCAAATTTCAATTACCTGCGGATGATCCTTATTTACTAAACTACTGCCGCTAACAAGTTGCTGCTCCTCTTCAGTACGGCAATCGGTATGAATTTCGGTGCAGGGGCCGCAGGGGCCGGTATCACCCATCTCCCAAAAATTATCTTTTTTATTACCCAATAAAATTCGGTCTTCCGCCACGTATTTTTTCCATTCCTCATAAGCTTCGGCATCTTTTGGCAGGCCTTCTTTTTCATCACCTTCGAAAATTGTTACGTACAATTTATCCTTGTCAATTTTATATACTTCGGTCAATAAATACCAGCTCCATTCAATAGCTTCTTTTTTAAAATAATCACCAAAGCTCCAATTGCCCAGCATTTCAAACATGGTATGGTGGTAAGTATCTACGCCAACTTCTTCCAAATCATTGTGTTTTCCACTTACGCGCAAACATTTTTGGGTATCGGCAGCTCTTTTATAGGGAGCAATTTTATTACCTAAAAAATAATCTTTAAACTGGTTCATTCCGGCATTGGTAAATAATAAGCTGGGGTCATTTTTTAAAACTATAGGGGCAGAAGGTACAATTGTATGGCCTTTTGTTTGGTAGAAATCCAGAAATTGTTGGCGTATCTGTGCACTCGTCATCATAAACCTGTAAATTTTATTTGATTTTAATGTAGCAGTATTTTTATAGTTACTTTAAAAAAAACTGTGGCGCAAAGGTAAGGAAAAGCATATCTGTTAACAGTCTGCCAAAAACATTGGCGTAATATTTTTGTATAGGATAAGCTTAAATAAGCAAAGCTTTTATTTTTAGATTAACGGTGATTTACCCAAAGAAAGTTCTAAATAAAACACGTATTTCTATTTTTATTAAATGGTTACTATAAATACTATTCCGGATCTACAAGCGTTTTTTAAAAGGAGGTGCAAAAAAGCAGGATAAGCGTTAAATAAAAGTGTATTTTTTATCAGTTAGAGGTTTTTTGGCAGACAGGGGAATGATGGCTTGAATATCCAAGAAAAAATGCACTATTTTACACCCCATTTCAATATTAAAAACTTTTATACATATCCATTAAAAAGTCTGGCAGGCTTTTACGTGCATGAAGAAAATAAAATACTTTTATAATACCAATACACTTCGCTACGAAAAGCTGGTGACGCCTTTTAGGGTAAAACTATTGCGGATCTTTGGTTTTCTTTCCGCCCTTTTAGTAAGTTGCACACTGGTAATTTATTTATATACTAAATTTATACCCAAACCTGCCGAAAGAGAATCCAACCTAAAATACGAACTGATAAAAGACAATTACAGCAGTTTAGGCGATAAGGTTGGTATCCTTCAACAACAAATGGCGGAGTTGGAAAAGCGGGACAATGAGGTTTACCGGTCTATCTTTGAAGCCAACCCCTTACCCGACAGTGCCAGGGCAAAATTGCAGGAAAAATCAAAAGAGCTTGATAAAGTAAATGTAATGAGTGATGATGCGCTGAGTAAAACCATTACCCTTGATCTGAATAATATAGGTGCCCGCATTGCTTACCAGGTGAAAAGTTACGATGCCATTGAAAAATTAATCAATAACCAGGCAGTAAAATTATCCTGTATACCGGCCATTCAACCTATAAGCAATAAAAATTTAACCAGGATAGCAAGTGGCTTTGGGTTTAGAATTCACCCTATTTATGGCATACCAAAAATGCACAACGGGCTTGATTTTACTGCCCCGCAGGGTACCCCAATTTATGCCACCGGAGATGGTACAATAGTTACGGCCGGAGAAGGATCCGGTACCGGCAACCATGTTGTAATTAACCATGGTTATGGTTACGAAACCGTTTATATGCACATGGTTCGCATAAAAGCCAGGGTAGGACAGCATGTAAAAAGAGGCGAAGTTATAGGCTGGGTAGGAACCACAGGAGCAAGTACAGGACCGCATTGCCATTACGAAGTTCATGTTAATGGTCGCCCGGTAGATCCGGTTTACTTTTTCTTTAATGATCTTAATGCAGAACAGTACGATAGGGTGTTGAAGATTGCGGCTACCGGCAGTGCAAAAAGTTTCGATTAATTATGACCTATAAAAATACAGGCTATCCGTATAAGTTCTAATTTTATACATTATCTTTTTTATGGGCATTCCAACACAAATAGCATTTGATTTTGATAGTATTCCGCAACAGGCATTGCCGCCAAAAAAAGCTGCGGTAAAAGAAAAGGTAATCATTGTGCCTTCCTCTATCACCAACCCAACAATTAAAAGTACCCGCGGCAGAAAAAGTATCAAAGAAATGAGCGAGGGTGCAGATCTGATAGAAATTCCTTCTGATGATATATTGTTTCAAAAATCCTACTATGCCATTGGTAAGGTTGCAGCAATGTTTAAAGTTAACCAATCGCTTATCCGCCTTTGGGAAAACGAATTTGATGTTTTAAAACCTAAAAAAAATGGCAAAGGTGACCGGCTTTTCAGACCGGAAGACATTAAAAATATACAGCTTATTTACCACCTTACGAGGGAGCGAAAATATACCATGGAAGGTGCTAAGGAGTTTATTAAAAACAACAAAAAAGCAGATGAAAAATTTGCAGCAATTGAAGCCCTCAAACGAATTAAAAGCTTTTTAAATGAAATAAAAGCTGGTTTATAAAAATTTAAATGACGCTGCTATTTTGGAAACTGTTAGCGCAATTGGTCAATTTTTATCGCTTTATTAAAAGGAATGAATTTTTGTTTGGTGGCTAAAATATTAACGGTTCATAAATGTAGCTGCCCGTATCAAATCTTCCGGCGTATCAATTTCTACACCCATGTATTTAGTAACCACCATTTTTAACCCTATTCCATTTTCTAAATAGCGAAGACATTCTATTTTTTCTGCCTTTTCAAGCGGAGACATTGGCCAGGTAGTAAAATCCATAAGCGCTTTTTTACGGAATGCGTACACGCCGATATGCTCATAATAAACCGGACTAATTTCTGTATCGCGATGATAGGGTATTACACTCCTGCTGAATAAAAGCGCATTCATATTTTTATCCACCACCACCTTAACATAATTTGGATCTTTTATAAATTGAGCTTCTTTTAATACTTGCATCAGCGAGGCCACCTGCACATTTTTTCCATCTTCCGCTTCAAAAATAGCCAGTAATTGCTGTAGCGGTTCCTTTTGTACAAAGGGCTCGTCACCCTGTACATTTACTACAATATCATAATCAAGATCAGCAACTGCTTCAGCAATTCTATCACTTCCACTTTCATGTGTTTGTGCGCTCATCCTGGCACTACCTCCATGTTTAACGATCTCTTCATAAATAATTTCGCTGTCGGTAACCACCATTACCTTATCAAATAATCCTGTTGAAAGGGTATTATCATAGGTATGCCTTATCACCGTTTTATTGCCCAACTGTTGCATTAATTTTCCATTAAAGCGACTGGCTGCATAACGCGCCGGAATGAGTGCTATTTTTTTCATATCAAAATTTATAGGGGCTAAAGTTACACGGAATATTTTTTTGAGCGTACCAAAAACAAACTGGAAGCATTATATTTGAATACGATCAATTTTGATGATGTGCATGCCAGCAAATCTCAAAAACGATTTTCATGAAAACAAACGAATTACTGCAATCTTATTTGGTAGATGCAAACACCTGGGATGAGATGTACAGCAACACAGCTGTCAGAGATCAATATAGTAAAGCCATCGCATTTATGCAACAGCTTTCTGTAGAGGAACTTCACAAAAAAGAAGAGTTGGCCAAACGACTTTTTATGAGCCAGGGTATAACCTTTACGGTATACAACAGCGGTGAAGGCATTGAAAAGATTTTTCCTTTTGATATTATTCCGCGCATCATCACGGCAGCAGAATGGGATTTTATAGAAAAGGGAATTAAACAAAGACTGAAGGCGCTTAACCTTTTTTTAAAAGATATCTACAGCAACCAGTTTATTATTAAAGATGGCATAATGCCGGCAGAAATGATCTATAGCTGTCCTCATTATTTGCGGGAAATGCATAATTTTCCGGTACCCTACGATATTTATATTCACATTTCCGGCATTGACCTTATTCGCAATAATGATGGCTCTTTTTATATTTTAGAAGACAATTTGCGTACGCCAAGCGGGGTTAGTTATATGCTTGAAAACAGGGAGATCACCAAGCGGATTTTCCCTGACCTGTTGCCAAAAAATAATGTACGAAGCGTTACAGAATACCCTGCCATTTTGCATAAAAACCTGGTATCCTTATCGCCAAGGCAAATCAAAAACCCAACTATTGTTTTGCTTACGCCGGGCATTTACAATGCGGCCTATTTTGAGCATACTACCCTGGCCAGATTAATGGGTGTTGAATTGGTGGAGGGAAGTGATTTGGTAGTAGATAACCATAAAGTGTACATGAAAACTACCTCGGGTTTACAACAGGTGGATGTTATTTACAGAAGAGTAGATGATGAATTTTTAGATCCGCTGGCTTTTAATGCGGGCAGTAAATTAGGTGTTGCCGGCATAATGAGTGCGTACAGAAAAGGTAATGTTGCCATTGTAAATGCAGTAGGCAATGGGGTTGCAGATGATAAAGCCATTTATACTTTTGTACCTGCCATGATACGGTATTATTTAAATGAAGAACCGATACTTAAGAATGTACCCACTTATCATTTGGATAAAGTTGAAGAGCGGGAGCATGTATTTAAAAATATTACCGATATGGTTATTAAAAAAACCAATGAAAGCGGCGGGTACGGTATGTTAATGGGATGCGCTGCAACAGAAGAAGAGATAATAAAATATAAGGCAGAAGTATTGCAGGATCCAAGGCAATTTATTGCGCAACCCATTATAAATTTATCGAGTGCTCCTTGTTTTATTGGTGGTAAAATGCAGCCCCGGCGCATTGATTTAAGACCCTATGCATTGTGTGGCCCGGGAGGGATTGAAATAGTTCCCGGCGGCTTAACCAGGGTGGCATTAAATGAAGGATCCCTGATTGTAAATTCATCGCAGGGCGGCGGAAGTAAGGATACCTGGGTATTGGCAAGTTAGCGCAACTGTTCGGGTGTAAATTACAGAACCAGTTGAGGCTATTTACGGGATAACTGTCAATAGCATAAGCTTATACTACTTTATTTATACGGTTCTTAAACGTTATGCTTCAACCGGGTGTTAATAAAAGTGCCGGAATATTATTCATCAAATTAAAATAATCCAGCTTTCGTTTCAACGAAACAAGGGCAATTAAAAATTATGTTAAGTAGAGTTGCAGATAGTTTGTATTGGATGAGCCGTTACATGGAAAGAACGGACGGTATTTTAAGAATGCTTAAAATAAATTATGCCTCTTCGCAAGATGATGTGCAGACATTTAGCTGGAAGCCGGTTTTAAAAATATTTACTTTTTTAAATGAAGCCGAGGTGGATAAATTGGCGCACAACACAAGGGGTGTTTTGCAATATATGGTTATTGGCAAAGACAATCCCAATTCTGTATTAAATATGGTTACACTGGCCAGAGAAAATGGAAGAAGTGTTCAGGATCACATTACCAAAGAAATGTGGCAATGCCTTAATGATTTTTACCATAGTATAAGGCAGGATGCCTTGGCCGAATGGTTAGAGAAAGAAGATCCCATAACTATATTGGATATGCTTATTAAAAATGGCATATTATATTTTGGCACTACTGATATTACCATGGCAAGGGGCGAAGGAAATGCTTTTATTAATATTGGAAAATACCTCGAAAGAGCTATTCAGTCTGCCGATATTCTTGATGTAAAATTTAGTGATGTTAATTATGCATTGGATGAAACTACCGACACCACCTACTGGAAATACTTACTGATGTCCATCTCCGGTTATGAGTTATATTTAAAAACTTACCGGGGTGGCTTTGAGGCTCGCAATGTAGTAGGACAGGTAGTTTTAAACGACCAGTTTCCGCGTTCTGTTATTTATTCAATCAACAGGATACATCGATATTTCGAGAAATTAAAAAAAGAAAATAATGTGTCTGATTACAATCATATCGATTTTATGATTGGCAAGCTAAAAAGTAAAGTACTTTTTTCTACACCGGATTCTCTTTTACAGGAAGGCTTGCACCAATTTTTAATAGAAACAAAAAATAACCTTTTTGTTATTGGCAATTCACTTAATAAAAATTATTTTGCCTATACCTAAAGCTGTTTTAAAAGAGCAGATTTTTTAAGATTAAAGTTTATCAAATAATAAATATGCTTGCCGGCAAACCACTAAATAAAAATTTTTATGCCAAGATTTATAATTCATCATGTAACGAAATATACTTATGCCCAGCCAGTGCGGGATAGTGCCAATTTAATAATGCTGATTCCCATAAAAGATGAACACCAGGAAGTACAAAGCCAAAGACTAACCATAACAGGAGCCCCAACAGTGGAAGTATTTAAAGATTATTATGGTAACGAAGTAGGTTCTTTTATGAATATTGCACCGCATATAGAATTAACCATCGATTCAAATATAGCGGTGGTAACAAAAGCCAGGATTTTTCCAAAAGATGAAATTGATATTAATGAACAATGGGGCCACCTGCACCTGATAAGACATGTGGTACCATTTATTGATTTTTTAAAACAAGAGAAATTTCTGGCCCTTGGTGAAGTAGAAAGAATAGCAGATGCAGGATTCTATAAATCAGTATCGGTATACGTTGCCGTGCTTCAGTTAACCGAATATGTTTATCGCAATTTTCAATATATAAAAGGCATTACAACTATAGAAACTACCCTTGATGAAGTGTGGCAATTAAAGGCAGGTGTTTGTCAGGATTTTGCCCATATCCTCCTCGTGATGCTTCGCCTGCTTGGCATACCGGCAAGGTATGTGAGTGGTTATGTTTGCCCAAGCCATAGCGATTTAAGGGGCGAAGGTGCAACCCATGCCTGGGTAGAGGCTTATATTCCTTTTTATGGATGGTTAGGGTTTGACCCAACCAATAATTGCATTGTTAACGAACTGCATGTAAGGTTGGCCATTGGCCGAAGTTTTACAGATTGCTCCCCGGTTAAGGGCACCTACAAAGGCACAGCAAAACAATCGTTGGAAGTAGGGGTTTCTGTATTGCACGAAAATGGTATTGAATCCAGAGAAGTGGCCGCAATATTAACCCCGCAAGCCGTTACCATTAAATTTAATGAAGATGGCAGTGTAAACAATTCTTATAGAAAATATATGGAAATGGTGCAGCAACAACAGCAACAGCAACAATAAAAAAGGCAGTTTTGTATTACGCCTTTTAAAAAGAAGGTAAAATAAACGTATGCATTGTTTTTAATTTTGAATGCCGGGTTAATGGACAAAAATGTACCTAAAAACGGTTGATTGCCTGAAATTCAAAAATTAGTACTATAGCCTTTATTAAAAATGTTCATGTATAAACAGTGTCAATTAAAATCATCTTCATAATCAGGCAGGCGCGCTGTTTCGTACTTACAATTGCCACATTGGTAAACATAATTTGGCGCTACTGCATAGCTGGCAAAGAGGGCGGTTAAAATGGCTGTTAAAAAATTAGTTACACCCGGTTTTGCAATATAGCTAAAGGCATTGGCACCACATTCAGGACAAGTTGCGGCGTTCATATAGTCGGTATCGTATCCCGCCAAAATTTCCCTTACCGCCCTTGCATTTTCTTTTCTTACCACCAATTTAATACCCCCAATGGCATTGGTTAATATGGGGTCAATGGTTATTGTTACTTCATCTTTTAAATAACATTCAACACCTTCAGCATGCAGGCGGCTTAAAATAATATTTGCAATAAAATAATTATCGAATGTTTTAACCGTTACAAGATCCATTGAAATTTTAATTTTTTGGTCTTAATATTTTAATTTTTATCCACTTAATAATGTCAAATTTCTGAGGTGTTTGTTTACCATCATGGGTTAAATCATTACTAAAATTGTGTTGCAGTTTTACTGCATATTGTTGTTCTTCTTTTGTTCCCTCACCTAGTTCCTTTATAAACGGCACAGTTAACACATTTAATTTCGCGTTGGTTGATACCGTTTGATAGGCGCTTCTTAAAATTGGATCAATATTGGTATTGTTTATTTTTTGCTCCTTATTAACTTCAAAATAATCTGCATGATAAATTTGCGGATTTAATTTTTTAAGGCGCTTCGTTGCTTTTCTTTCATTTCGCCAGGGATGTTCTTTTTTATGAAGTTGTTGTAAAAGAAAATCTTTATTCCATAAAGTTATTTGGTGCGACATTAAGTAGTCTGATGCCTCATTATCAAGTACCGAAACTTCAAAACCCTCAATCATAATTCCCGTAGCCCTGGTGGTATAAATATCCGAAGAATGTAGCTTAACCTGTTGCCAATTATTTTCTTCCGCTAATTTAAATAATTGATTAAAAAAATTTGCATTTGTCTTCTTCTCCAACCACATATCTTCCTGAAAATACAATACATATTTTTCGCTGATTTTTTCTTTCAATAAAAAAGCTAGCCTGTCGGCCCATGCTCCTTTTCCTGATTTAATATTTGTAAAATTATTTATAGCAGCGCTTTCTATTTCTGTTGCAAAATAACAATTGCAAGCCACCTCAAAATTCCAATATTTGGTAAAAAGATGGTCAAAACCCTCATATAAAAATTGATACCTGTCGCAGGCATGAACAAGCAATGCAACATTATTTTTAATTGGTTCCATAAATAACAGCGACTATTTTAATTTTGTTGCAACCCAATATTCAGATGCCTGTTGAATTAAAAAATGATTTACAAATAGGCTAAATATTTTTATAAATATCGGTTGGTCTTTATGGCGGATTAAACAAAAAGGTAAACCCTAAGACACAGCCAATAATAGGCTGCGGTAAATTAATTCTGTTTACGGCTGACAACTATTTGATTTTATCACACCAGCCTACAATTGTTCGTACAGGTCCCGCAAGGTTTTTCGGGTAATTTGTTTTTCCCAATCTTTACCAAGTGCGTTCTCCCATAAAGGTTTCATACCCAGCGATACGTCAATCATTTTATCAAAATCAGCATCAGAAAGGTTGGCACAAATATTTTGAGGAATATCAATATTATTCTTCTCCACCATGTATTTAAATTCTTTTACACCATCGGGATAGTAGGCTTCCAATTTATCAAAAACTATACAATTGCCAATGCCATGTTTGGTACCCAATAAATAACTTAAACCATAACTAACGGCATGGGCTACCCCAACCTGGCTGTAGGCAATGCTCATACCGCCGGCGTAAGATGCCATCATTAATTTATCATCGCAATCGGCATCCCACCCATCTCTGTTTACATACACATCCCTGCAAAGTTGCAAGGCTTTTTCGCCATAACTTTTACTAAACTCATTTAAAAAAGTTCCGGTAAGGCTTTCTATACAATGAATATAACAATCCATGCCGGTATAAAAACGCTGGTTGGCTGGTGCACCGGCAGTTAATTCAGGATCTAATACAATTTGATCGAAGGGTGTAAAATCAGAGTTCATACCCAATTTTTTTGTGGGGCCAGTTAGTACCGTGGTACGGCTAACTTCTGCACCGGTGCCGCTTAATGTGGGAATTCCAACTTTATAAACACCTGCTTTTTTAACAAGGTCCCAGCCCTGATAATCTGCACTGCTGCCTGTATTGTTCATCATTAACGCAACGGCTTTAGCAAGGTCCATTGCCGATCCGCCGCCAATACCAATTACACCGCTTATGGTACCAAATTCTTCTTTTAAATCAGCCGCCAACTGGTCTACATATTTTGTTTTTGGTTCGTTGGTTACATCCACAAAAATAATTTTGTCCTTGCCCTGTGCAGGAACCCTTGCTGCAAGTGGTTTCCCTTCAAAATAATGATCCACCAAAAATACCATGGGCGCAGTTCCTTTACGGTTGGGTGCCAAAATTTCGGCTAACTGGTTAAAGGCTCCACGTCCGTAAATAACGTAACCTATCATTTTAAAATTTCTAAAATTCATAGTATAAATTTCTTAAAAAATCATCAACACTAAGGCAAACAATTTTTGGGTGAGCTATAAGTTTGTGTAAAATTATTTTATTAGTTCGTCAATTGCATCATCGCCGTCTAAATTATCCATTTGGCGCATAATTTCCGGATATCGTTTAGCAATATACGCACTCATCGGTTTTACGGTGTACACCTTAGGGTTAGGTAATGCTGCGGCAATCATGGCTGCTTCGGACTTTGTAAGGTCTTTAGCATCTTTTTTAAAATAGAACCTTGCGGCTGCCTGTACCCCAAATATCCCTTTGCCCATCTCCGCCACATTTAAATAGGTTTGTAAAATTCTTTCTTTACTCCAGATCTTTTCAATCATAAAAGTAAAATATACTTCCATACCTTTTCGTACCATACTTTTTCCCTGCCATAAAAAAACATTTTTTGCTACTTGCTGGCTAATGGTACTTCCACCCCTTACTTTGGTTACATGTTTTTTATTGTAGTTTAAAGCTTTTTTTATTGCCTTAATATCAAACCCATTGTGTTCCGGAAACAATTGATCTTCACTTGCCATTACGGCCAATTTAATATTGGGACTCATTTTATCAAACGCAATATAATCTCTTTGTAAGCCATAACCCTGTACCACACTACCTAACTGGGTGAGCGTTACCGGTGGGTTAATCCAGCGGCAAAAAATAATATAAACAAACTGTAAAATGAAAAGCCATAAAATAACTCTTTTAAAAAAACGCCAGGCTTTCTGCATATTGGAAGGGCTTAATAAGACTGCAATATATTTACATCTTTTTATTATCTGCAACTTCTACATATACCAACTTATATTTTTTTCCAATGATCATTCCTTTTCCACCAACTTTTGTCATTACATAACCAATGCCTGCTAAGCCAAGGGAACCAATTAACAGGCCCGGACTAAACTTTTGCCTGTCTGCCAAAAACACCACACCACTTGCTACAGCCAATAATAAACCGCCACCTATTAAAGTGGCACCTCCACCTGAAACATCAAACTTTGGACCTACCCTTCCAATTGCTTTTAAATCCTTGTAATGATAGGTGTAGCGATAACTACCAACGGTGTCTAACACATAAAAGCCCATTGTTGTATATACTTGTTGTACTATAAACTGTCTTAAAAAAAGAGAATCATGTTTTATATCAGTAATTTTCGCATCAATAAAAGCACCGCTTGGGTTAGTAAAAGGAATATTATCGCCAATATGATAACTACCGATTGTAAGGTTATGCTTTTTAAATAAAATAAAATCGGCAGATTGTTTAGGCTGGCTGAATGCACTCCCGCAAACAATAATCGCAAGTAATAGTAATATTGTCTTCATTTTGTAAAATAAATGCAAGTCCCGATAAAAAACGAATTGCTTACGTTAATGTTTTGCAGTTGAGATTAGTACGCCTGCAATTAAAACTATACCAAAAATTAGTAATATCAACCCTGATATTTTATTAATTAGCGATATGTTTTTTTCGGTTAGTTTAGTTCTAAGCCGGTTGGCCAATAAAACTTTAGCAATATCCGATGCACTATTTAAAATAAGGCAGGTAGCAAAAATTACAATTCGTTGTTGTACGGTATGTGTTGCTGCTAATGCTGTAGCTGTAGTTAACCAAAAAAACATCAGTGCCGGGTTTAAGGTATTTATTAAGAAACCCTGTAAAACCAGGCGGGCATGCGTACCGGCTGTAACAACTATTTTATTCTCTTCTTCTTTAATGTGTATTTTTTAAAAGAAAAGATAAAATATACCTAATGCCATTAAAAAACTGCTTCCAATTATTGCGATAGGCTTTTTAAAATCCATCAGTTGGTTTACAATTTCAGAAAAAACATTGCTAAGTACCACCCACAGCAAATCGCTTAGCCAAACGCCCGCCACAAAACTAAATCCTCCCGCACGACCATTGTTTATACTTTGTTTAAGAATAGTAAATATAACCGGGCCAACAGCAAATATTAGCAGCAGGCTTATCGCAAACCCTTTTACCAACGCTTCAAACATTAATATAAAAATGAAATTAAAAAATAAATAAAGCGGTCAAAATAAGTTAACACACCCTAAGAAGAGCAGCTTATTTTTTTTTGAAGATAGGCACTGTACTGCAAGGTTCGCCGTACATAATGCTTTTGGCTACAGGTCTTAATAATGCAGTTGCTTTTAAATAGGCAGCTTCGCCAACCGGCACCTCACCGCAACCTTTAATAACCACTCTTTTGTCGATAAAATTTTCAAGGGGTAGTAGGTCAATATTTTTAAGAAGCAACATATTTTTTATTTCTTGCTGGCTGCCAAAGGCAATTTCACTAGCTACGGGTTGCAGGTAACTTGCCGCCAGCATATAGGCCCACATTGGAATTACCGCATCCGCGCTGCAGGTAACCGCTACCACTTTATCGGTATAAGAAGTTACATCCAATAATTTAAGACTTTCTCTGAAATCTTTTTCCTTCAAAATCAATCCCATAAATAAATAATCCTTCATATCAAAAAGCAGAATTTCATCTTTTGGATAAAATGTCTCTAAATCAAGTGATACAATACCACTTTCGGCAACTTTATTTACAAATGTCTCTTCCATCGATGTAAAATTAAGCTTAATACGATGGAAATTATTTTTGAACATTTTCGATACAAGAAATTTTTTTTGAAAAGGAGCGTTTAATGAAAACAGCATAATAGGCATTTTCATTGCATCTGGTTAAAATGTCCAGGTATTTTACTACTGCCCTGTCAATGAAGCAGGCCAAAAACACGCAAAATAATGATTTAAGTAAATTATACCGTGTTGATTAGCGCTAATTGAACAGCTATAACAACATTTAACCTTGTGTTACGACTGAATTTGCTTACTTTTGCACCTTCAAAAAACAGCTGTCCTTTTAGTTGACATCAGTGATTACCTAAGGGTAGGCTGCGGGTCAACAAAAACAGCTAAAAGCTAAGTAATAATGAATATAAGAAACATCGCCATCATTGCTCACGTAGATCATGGCAAAACTACATTGGTTGATAAAATTCTGCACAGCACGAATATTTTTCGTGACAACCAGGAAACCGGTGAGTTAATTATGGATAGTAATGACCTCGAAAAGGAACGTGGTATTACTATTTTTAGTAAAAACGTATCTGTAACCTACAAAGGCGTTAAAATTAACGTTATCGATACTCCGGGCCATGCTGATTTTGGCGGTGAGGTTGAGCGTGTTTTAAAAATGGCTGATGGTGTGGTTTTGTTGGTAGATGCTTTTGAAGGACCAATGCCGCAAACTCGTTTTGTGTTGCAGAAAGCGCTTCAATTAGGTTTGCGTCCGATTGTTGTAATTAATAAAGTAGATAAGCCAAACTGTCGTCCGGATGAAGTTCATGACGCTGTATTTGAATTGTTTTTTAACCTTGATGCAACAGAAGAGCAGCTTGATTTTGCCACTATTTACGGTAGCAGCAAGCAAGGCTGGATGAACACTTCCTTGACCCCAATTGACAATATCTTTCCTTTGTTAGATACGGTTATTGAAAAAGTGCCTGAACCTAAAGTAACAGAAGGAAATCTTCAATTGCAAATTACTTCATTGGATTATTCTTCTTTTTTAGGTAGAATCGCTGTAGGAAGAATTGCAAGAGGTACCATTAAAGAAAACCAACCGGTTAACTTGATGAAGACCGACGGTACAATTGTTAGAAGTCGTGTTAAAGAATTATACGTTTTTGAAGGTCTTGGAAAAAAGAAAGTATCCGAGGTTAGTGCCGGTGATATCTGCGCAGTTGTAGGTATTGAAGGTTTTAATATTGGTGAAACAATTGCTGACTTTGAAAATCCGGAAGCATTGCCGATCACGATGATTGATGAGCCAACGATGAACATGCAGTTCAGTATCAACAACTCTCCTTTCTTTGGTCGTGATGGTAAATTTGTTACCAGTCGCCATTTAAGAGACCGTTTAGAAAAAGAATTGGAAAAGAATTTGGCGCTTCGCGTTAAACCAACCGAAAGTGCAGATAGTTTCATGGTATATGGTCGTGGTATTTTGCATTTAAGTGTATTGATAGAAACCATGCGCAGAGAAGGATATGAGTTAACCGTTGGTCAGCCGCAGGTTCTTACAAAAGAAGTTGATGGTAAAAGACACGAACCATATGAGGTATTGGTGGTAGATGTACCAGCTGAATATAGCGGTAAAGTAATCGATTTGGTTACACAGCGCAAAGGTGAAATGTTAATCATGGAAAGTAAAGGAGAAATGCAGCATTTAGAGTTTGATATTCCTTCAAGAGGTTTATTGGGCTTGCGTTCTCAAATGCTTACCAATACTGCAGGTGAAGCTGTAATGGCCCATCGCTTTAACGAATACAAACCATGGAAAGGCCCGATTCCGGGAAGAAACAATGGTGTAATGTTGGCTAAAAATGCAGGTTTCCCAACTGGTTATTCCATTGATAAATTACAGGATAGAGGTTCTTTCTTTATTGATACTACAGATGAAATATACATTGGTCAGGTTATCGGCGAAAGCACCAAACCGGGCGATCTTGTTGTAAACGTGGTAGAAAAGAAGCAGTTAACCAATATGCGTGCAAGTGGTACAGATGATTCAGTTCGTGTAATACCAAAAAGGCAGTTTACTTTGGAAGAATGTATGGAGTATATTCAGCAGGACGAGTGTATTGAAGTAACACCAAAAAACATCCGCATGCGTAAAGTTATTTTGGATGAAGATGAAAGAAAAAGAGTTTCTAAATCAATGAAGACTGAAGCTGTATAAGCTTAGTTTGATTATATTTAATCCCTCAATTAGTAATAGTTGAGGGATTTTTTTGTGGAGGATTTTTTTATCGAAATGTTCCGTTTCGTGAAGATATTAACCGGGGCGGAGGGAACGAGAAATATTACCAACAGTGGTTATTCGTCTATTCTACTTTTTAAATCCATTCTGCTGTGAAGAATTCTGGCAATTTCAATTTTATTACTTTTAAGTTTCTTTTAAAAGATGATATGTTGGCCAACTTTAAAACCTAAAATACCCTCTTCTACTACAAGATATTTTTTACCTGACAACTGATCCTCTGCCAAATCCAGGCAGGTATTAATAAGCATAGTATAATATCGATCCGCTTGTGTTTCTGACCAGACTTCAAAAGTGTAATCCCCTATTTTTGATAAATCCTCAACAGGCTTATTAGTAAAAATATAATTAGCCATTTTTTTGTTTGGCGGATTTTAGTTTTTCGAGATATTTTTTTGGATTAAAATTTTTAACTATTCCACTTGCGAAGCCTTCTTCAATAGCTCCTTTTAATATTACAAGCTTGGTTTCCTCTTCCTCCAATAAACGGAGGCCCGCCCTAATAACTTCACTTGCATTTTTAAATCGCCCGGCTGATACCTTTTGGCCAACAAAATTTTCAAAATGGTTTCCTAATGATACAGATGTATTTCGTCCCATTGCTTTAAAATTTAAATAAAGTTACCAATTTTAGGTAATTAAGAGTATTGCGGTTTATAAAAATGAACACTTTCGCACCAGCAGGATTTTCACAAACATACACTCCAATTAATTAGAAACTTAGTGTAAAATCCCGATGTGTGTAACTACATCGATTTTTACATTTCAGCACTTCTAACCCAATAAAAAATTTAAATAATAATGTCATAAATTTTGTTTAGTGTTATAGAAAGGAGTTTTACACATTGGAATTTCACTGCAGGTAATGATAATTTGTTGCCCTTTTGATTGAAAACGCGGCTGAAACGAACATGCTGTTTTATTAGCGGGTTCTGTTTTTTATTTTGTATACTATGGTTGCTACCCAAGCACCAATGAGTCCAATTATTGATGCAAATACTGTCATAAGAATTGCCATAATTATCCATACAGCAAGGTTGACGTCAGCCTTTAAATTTCCAATGTTAGCTTTTAAAAGCATAGAAATTTTCCAACCTATTGTAGCATCAAATAATCCTAGAAGTCCTGTGAAAATAACCCCTGTTTTTTTATCTGTCTTTTTTGTGATTAGAATGGCAATTAATAAATAAAATATAGTAGAAATTGTAGATAAATTTGAATATTTGAAGTTAAGTTCTCGTGACGCAATAGAACCCAATGAGTCAAGTAAAGTTACCAGTAATAGGCCCAATAAGAATATTGAAAAACCGTTTTTTAAATTTCTCATTTTGTTTTATTGGGTTATTAATTTATTAATGTTATTATGTTTTCTTATAGTTTTAGAAACAAGATTTAAATTGAAAAGGCGGGTCGTCATTGCCTTCGGTGCCTTCTATTATAGAGAAATAAAATTCTTTATTGTCTTTTTTACGTAGATAAATTACGTCCAATTGATAAGTGCCGGCATTAGTAAAAGTATATTCGCCAGTCACTT
The DNA here is from genome assembly GCA_043732685.1 of Ferruginibacter sp. Taxonomy (GTDB): domain Bacteria; phylum Bacteroidota; class Bacteroidia; order Chitinophagales; family Chitinophagaceae; genus Ferruginibacter. The sequence continues at coordinate 38,132 of JAYTHI010000228.1, forward strand.
TTCCATTATTTTTTTCCAAATAGGTTTTTGCCCAGTAGTATGCAGGGATACCATCATTTTTATATTTCGCTGTTTTAGAATAAAATATTCGTATGGAATCTTTTTGTCCACCATATTTTACATACTGTGCCCGATTGTCTTTATTAAAAGAAACTGAAATTTTCAAATTCTTGTTCTTATCATTTTCAAAACAAGCGTACTTTGTCTGCGAAAAAGCGCTTGCAGTCAATAACAAGATGATAAAGGTTAAGAATAGCATTTGTTTGGTCATATCATCGCTTTTTGTAAGCGAAACAGCTTAGGAAATAGGCTGTAACTTGTCGCTTCGCTTATAAATTTAATTTAAAATAATTTATATTATTAGTCAACAAGCTACAAAAAAATCAAAACAAAAATATTTTTTACCACTCAGCTTTGGTCTTGCTCCTCCCCCCGAGGTCCCACGAAACACCTCCTCCTGCCGTGATTCGTGTCCCCACGAAACACCGAAAATCGCACCCTGACGCATCATTAATTAACGTTAACAAATTTTTATTGGTTTTTTTAATTCATTGTATTCCCTTTCCTAAGCACATAAACAGGTGCGGAGATCAAAATCCCCTGGTTCGTGTTCCCACGAAACATCACTAGCATGCTGTTATTAGTAAGGTATAAAACGAATTTTATTGATAAAAATATTGTTAAGTTTAGTTCGAGCCCTGACGAATCATTTTCAAAGTAAAATTTATCTTCATATTAGAAGTATATAATAAAAATGTGATTCTTTTCAATTTATTGCATTTCGTTTCGTGGGGACACGAACCGGGGCGGAGGAGATCAAAATCTCCTGGTTCGTGTTCCCACGAAACATCAACTAGCATGCTGTTATTAGTAAGGTATAAAACGAATTTTATTGATAAAAATATTGTTAAGTTTAGTTCGAGCCCTAACGAATCATTTTCAAAGTAAAATTAATCTTCATATTAGAAGTGTATAATAAAAATGTGATCCTTTTCAATTTATTGCATTCCGTTTCATAGGGACACGAACCGGGGCGGAGGAGTTTAGGGTACTTAAATTTATCAACCTGGATTATTTACAAATGCAAAATACGGAAGAAGTGCTTTTAAACAACGCTTTCCCGATAAATCAAATGTATTAAAATAGAATTCAATTATATCGTACATCTCATTATATACCAACTTTCTCTATAATTTTTCTCTGCCCTGATTCGTGTCTCCACGAAACAGCAAAATCCTTACCCTCAGGCATCATTAAGAAATTAATATTATATCCAAATACTTAACTATCCAAAAAAAAAATTTTGACTTTTAAAATTTATTACCTTCCGTTTCGTGAGGACACGAACCGGGGCGGAAGTTTCGTGAGGACACGAACCGGGGCGGAATTTATATATTTAAACGATTGCGATAAGATGCGAAAAACAGGGTAAAAAATTAATACCTCTTTTGATTCTTCAATTAACAAAATACCAATAATCCACCGCAAAAACTGTTTAAACATTCACGCTGCTTTTAGTGTATTACTATACTAAAAACATACATATGAATATTAGTTTAGAGCAGGCAGAAGTTGTTTCAAACGCAGCAAAAGCCAAAGCAAAAGAAATTGGCGTACCAATGAATATCGCGATTGTTGATGAAGGTGCTAATCTAAAAGCATTTCATAGAATGGACAATGCCTGGTTAGGCTCCCTGGATATTGCTATTAAGAAAGCAAAGACATCCCGTTTTTTTGATATGAATTCCGGCGTTATCGGATCTCTATCTCAGCCGGGTGGATCTTTGTACCAAATTGAACATTCCAATGGTGGTTTAATTAGTTTTCCGGGTGGCGTTTTGTTGAAAGATAAAACGGGTGCTATTGTAGGTGCCATAGGCGTTTCCGGTGGTTCTGTAGAGCAGGATCATGAAGTTGCAGCCGCCTTGTAAACTTTAATTTTATTGGAGCCGCAGCCCTGCCGATTATTAATTTATTATAAAAATTGCCTTGAATATTACCTGGTTTTTTAGATAGCTTATTTACCGATAACGCTGTTTCTAAATTTTTTAATACATTTTCCCAACCTTTTAAATCAAATATTATGTGTCAAAATCACGGGGTAGCGTACATTTCACCCGGCGAGGTTGAGGTGCGCGAAATTGCTTATCCAACTTTATCCATCGGTGATAGAAAATGTAACCATGGTGTAATTTTAAAAATTGTGGCCACCAATATTTGCGGAAGCGACCAGCACATGGTACGCGGGCGTACAACAGCACAAGCCGGTTTAGTTCTTGGACATGAAATTACGGGCGTTGTTATTGAAGCCGGTACCGATGTTGAATATATAAAAGTAGGCGACCTGGTTTCTGTACCTTTTAATATTGCCTGCGGAAGATGCCGCAATTGTAAAGCCGGACAAACTGGTATTTGCAGCAATGTAAATCCGGGTAGGGCCGGTGCTGCTTATGGTTATGTGGATATGGGTGGCTGGGTAGGTGGTCAGGCCGAATATGTAATGGTGCCTTATGCAGATTTTAACCTGCTTAAATTTCCGGATAAAGACAGGGCAATGGAAAAAATTAAAGACCTTACTTTATTATCTGATATATTTCCAACAGGTTTTCATGGTGCGGTTACGGCTGGTGTTGGTCCGGGTTCAATTGTTTATATTGCCGGTGCTGGTCCGGTAGGCTTAGCCTGTGCCGTCTCTTGCCAATTATTAGGTGCAGCCATTGTTATTGTTGGTGATATGAATAAGGAGCGCATTGCACAAGCTAAAAGTTTTGGCTGCGAAGTAGTAGATCTGTCTTTAGAAACTCCCTTAGCTACCCAAATTGCTGATATTGTTGGTGTACCCGAAGTAGATAGTTTTGTGGACTGCGTAGGTTTTGAAGCCAAGGGGCATGGTGCAAGTGCACATACCGAACAGGCTGCCGCAGTATTAAATTCGGCTATGGAAATTACCCGCGCAGGTGGAGCCATTGGTATACCCAGTCTTTATGTTACCGGCGACCCCGGAGCTGCAGATAAAGCGGCTCAACAAGGAAACCTATCCATCAGAATTGGTTTGGGATGGGCTAAATCGCATTCTTTTTATACAGGCCAATGTCCGGTAATGAAATACCATCGCCAGTTGATGAATGCTATTTTATACGATAAAGTACAAATTGCCAAAGCTGTTAATGTTCAGGTTATTAAATTACAGGATGCTCCTAACGGATATAAAAACTTCGATAAAGGTGTTGCAACAAAATTTGTTATTGATCCCCACGGAATGATCATGAATTAAAACATAAATATATTTTACAAAACACCCTTGCATCCTTTGTAAGGGTGTTTTGTTTTTAGAATCCAATAAAATAGCTGACTAATGATTTTTTTAACAAGGGATTAAAGCTGTAAATCCATACCAGTCCTTAAAATGGGTTATACAATACTTCAATTTTAAAAAGCTTAAATACAAGTATTTATAAAATATATAAATTAAATTCGTTTTTTATATTATATATAATCAATGCATAAATTGTCGTATTTTGCTAATATAAAAATTAAACTATGCGTCAATACTTACTACTGCTTCTTAGCCTGTTTACTACCGTTTTATTTGCCCAAAAAATAACCGTAATAAAATGCGGTGCCTTGCTGGATGTTCGCAGCGGCCAATTAAATAAAAATGTAACCATCGTAGTTAAAGGCAATACTATTGAAAGTATTTTACCCTCCGGCTCCGTAGCAAAAATAAAGGCCGACACCCTGATAGATCTTTCAGAATACACTATTTTACCGGGTCTGATCGATTGCCACACCCATATATTGTTACAGGGTGATATTACCAGTGAAGATTATGATGTACAATTATTAAAATCCTCCATCCCCTACCGCACCATCCTGGCGGTACGCAGTTGTGCTATTGCTTTACAAAATGGTTTTACCAGCTTGCGCGATTTAGGAACTGAAGGTGCAGGCTACAGCGATGTTGATTTAAAAAGAGCCATCAACAACGGCGTAATTCCCGGACCAAGAATGTCGGTTTCAACCCTTGCCATTAACAGCACCGGCCATTACCCCATCAGCGAAAGGGATTATGCCTGGGAACTAAATTTACCAAAAGGTTTACAGGAAATTTCCGGACCGGAAGAAGCAAGAAAAGCCGTTCGCCAACAAATAGCCCATGGGGCAGACTGGATTAAAATTTATGCAGATCGTGGTTATTATAAAGTGGATGGTGGTTATAGAAGCAGTCCAAATTTTACTACCGAAGAAATTACAGCCATTGGCGATGAGGTACAAAAGAGTCGCAGAAAATTGGCCGCACATGCCGTAACCCGCGATGGTATTATTGCAGCCATCAATGCAGGCGCCTCTTCCATTGAGCATGGCTTTGGTATGGACGATGAATGTATTGCACTAATGGCACAAAAAAAGGTTTACTGGTGCCCCACTATTTATGTAAACGAATTTGTAGCGGAAGGAAGAGCAAAAGCGGGTAGTCCGATAAACCAATATTTTTCTGAAAGCGAACCGGCATTATTTAAAAAGGCCATGAAGGCAGGTGTAAAAATTGCCTACGGTACAGATATTGGCGGCTACGATTGGAATTCGCCCCAAACTAAAGATTTTGAATACATGGTAAAGTTTGGCTACTCCCCATTACAAGCCATTCAAACGGCTACCATCAATGCAGCAGATTTATTAAATCAGCCACTAACAGGCGAACTTAAAGCCGGCAACTTCGCAGATATCATCGCAGTTAAAGGCGATCCTACAAAAAATGTTGAAATTTTAGGAGAGGTAAAATTTGTTATGAAGGATGGGGTGGTTTTTAAAAGTTTGAAGTAAGCAGGATTAATACTACACTATCTGCATTTTATATTCCTTCTTGCCTTTATGTCGGTTAAATGATATTACAAAATAGGCAAAAGCGGTTCAATAATTAAAACCACCAATTATAATAATTGGTGGTTTTTTGATTTTATCATCCCTTCTTCCCCTTTGGAGCGCATCACCCTTTTGTAAATAGGCAAAGCCGCGTCCCAACACACCAGCACAGAAGGAGAACGTGCCGATAAAAAAATAAAACAATCTACTCCGCATCATAACCTTTCATTACCCAACCAAATTCCTACATTCGCACAAAATCTGCATCTTGAAAACCCTAAAAATCAGCTCCCGATTACTACTAATATTAATCCTTTTATTACCCTGTACCAGCCTCCAGGCACAGGTTATTTTAAAAGCAAACGGTGGAAACGAAGATGCTTATGCGCATATTAACGAAGTACTTGGTGGTACTGCCTGTGAAGTGCCGGACTGCATTCATCCGGTAAAGCATATTACCGAACAATATGATGCAGAATTAAAAGAATTTGTATTTGTTTTTCAATTACATGCAGCCATTGATAATGACCGCTGTGAAAAATTTGACCGGCAGCGAACAGAAATTAAAACCTACGGACCTTCGCCACGTAACCTTAAAGGCGAAAAGGGGGACACCTATATTTATGAATGGAAATTTAAGTTGGACAGTAATTTTTTGGCCCAACCAGGTTTTACCCATATTCATCAAATTAAAGCTGGGGATGGGGATGATGGTCCACCAATTATTACGTTAACACCAAGATTAGGGAAGCCGGATATCTTAGAGATTATTCATACCAGCTCCGTAGATTCAACTACAAGGGGCAAACTAACAACCGTTCCCCTTGCCCCATTTAAAGGTACCTGGGTACAAGTAACAGAAAAACTACACTATGAAACGAATGGCACCTACGATATTACCATTAAAAGGGTAAGTGATGGTTTAGTGCTTCTAAAGTATAGTTCCCCTAACATCGATCTATGGAGAACAGGCACCAGTTTTTGCCGCCCTAAATGGGGTATTTACCGCAGTTTAAAAACTCCGGCTGCTATAAGAGATGAATGTATAAAATTTGCAGATTTCAGTGTACAAAGGGTTAATTAATACAAATAGAATTTAAAAACAGCGTAAGCACCCGGCCAATACCATATTGTAACCTAAATAAATAAGCTTCAGTTTTGCTATAAATTAATTTTATGCAAAATACAAATGAGCAGCGTGCGGAGCTACTCGATATGATTCCCCGTTGGCAGAATAGTGGTTTAACCCAAAAAGCTTTCTGCACTAACAACGATATTGCTTATCATGTTTTTCATTACCGGTACGGGGTTTACAAATCCAATCAAAATACTACGGGTTCTTTTGTTCCGGTAAAAATCAGTACACCACCAAATGCCCCGCAAGTTACTATTACCGGTAAAAATGGAATACAAATTCAATTTGAATTTAATGATCAGTCCGTACTTTTTTTAAAGCAACTTTTACAATCCGGATCATGCTTCAGTTTATCATCTCCACTGCTTATTTTTGGTACAATGGCGCCGCCGATATGCGCAAAAACTTCGATTCTCTTTGTGGTATCATTTTGGAACACATGCCTTCCCATGTGCTGCAAGGAGGTGTTTATATTTTGGTAAACAGAAAGCGTAATCAAATTAAACTACTTACCTGAGAAGGTGATGGCTTGGCCATTTATTACAAACGATTAGAAAAAAACACCTATGAGATTCCTGCCTTAACGCCCGGTAGCCGCTGCGTTACTCTTGATTCGCTGCAATTACAATTGAACGGTGTATCCACAGGACAGTAATACACAGTCTGAATATATGGGCTTGAATTTATCAACTTCAGATTGAATAAAAATGGTAATTCACTACTGTCCGGTAGTTTTTAGAATAATAATTTCTGATTGCGAACAATTATAGCATCCTCTTTTACAAATAAACTTTTAAGTGGTGTTTTTTCAAATAAACTGATACTTAAAATTTGCAGAATCTGATTCATGCTTGGCTCCAGATTTAGTTTTTCTGTAAAATTGCGATGATTAAATAATCACAAACTGCAATCCATATTTGTACTTTAACTGCATTCTCACTGTTGCCATAAAATTTTTTAATCCGTAAATTTTATTTGATCCATTTAAAAAATAACTCAATTTGCCAACGCTGTTTGTACAATACTGCAACCGTAAAATCTTTTACAACAAGGTTATTTGTTAGAAATACTAATTTCTTTTTACTTTCAAAATTTACGTATTCGATTGTTCTAAATATCGCCGGATATCCCTTAAAAGCATAATGACCGGTTAGTTCAATTAGTTCGTCCTTTATAACACCTAAACTTGGGAAATATCGTTTTGTTTTTTTTATAACATAGCTCATATTTACTTTTGCGCTTGTCACACAAAAGGCTTTCGACGTCTCAATTTTATACAATCTTTTAAACGACACATATCCCTTATCCAACAGGTAATACGCTCCTGGCTTATATTTTAGCTCATCCATTGCTTTAACGTCATGGATGCTACCTTCTGTTACACTAATGAATTCCGTTATCGACCCATCAATATTTAAAAGTACATGCAATTTTACTTCACCCTTTTTGGAACGAAATTTTGCCCATGAAAACAGTTGAAGGCACAGATCGATTGTAGTACTGTCAAATGCATAAATCAAGGCTTCTAACTCCTCACATAATTTATTGCCGTCCTTATATAGTGGTAGTGCCTGCTTTATTAAAACTTGGGCATAATCTGCATAAATCCTCCAACCCCTATCCCTGTTCGCTTCTGCATGCGTACTTCTGGAAACAGTTCTTTTAATTCCGCAGTGATAAAGTTTTGAACCGATACTTTCCAAACAATATTCAATATCCCTCAAACTTTCCCGATAGCTAAATTGAGCAAAACTCATCAACAAAGACTGCTCCCAACAGGTAAAACTTTTTACACCAGAATTTCCATTATAACGTTTGACACAAAGGCCAAAGTCAAACCAATAAACTATTTCAAATAACTGTGCGAAAAAGTATTTGCCTTTATTCAATGCTAAATATAGTAGCAAAAATCAAGAATCTTCTGAAATCATCAAATTTTTAAATCGTTCCAAACCTGCAACAGTAGCTACTTTCAGCTCAATGTTAAAAAAATTACCGGACAGTATTGATGGTAATTCTTTTCTCACAATTTATTTCAAATGTAATTCTCATCTTTCAAAAGTTCGTCGATAAAAATAAAGCAGGCATAAAGATTTTAATCAATATTCAACAAGCAAATAGTTATAAGTAGCATTAGATTAAGTTCTTATCTATTAAACCAATTTACGATATATTTTATCAATAGGATGGATATAAATAGCAATAAGATTAACCAAATACGCCATTCGCTTAATGTGCAACAATCACTTTTTATTTTACTTATACATTCGTTCTACAATATCCAATACATGCTAACCATGCCAAACCAAAACCACCGGCAAAAGGAGAATTCTCCTAATGAACGTAATATTATTTACCATTCATTTAATTCGCCAGTAAAAATAGGATCCGTTTTATTGAATCATCAAACAGCAGCAAATAAGCATTTTTTTAAAAGATTGCAGGCTTTAAAAGGGAGCCAACAGCCTCCACCGGAGAAATGCTATTCCAATATCTACCATAAAATAAAATTGTATCAAATTAACCTTACTAAAAAAAATAAAACCTATCATGAATTGTAAACTTTTATTGTTAAAAGCATACCTGATGTATGTACTTATTATTTTGCCAAACACCGTTACCGCACAAACTTCATCCTCAACGATTAATTTAGGGACAGTTTCAAATTATGTATTATTTTCCGGGATAGGGGCAGTGTCAAATGCAGGCACTTCAACCTTTACCGGAGATATTGGATCAAACGTGGGTGCAATAACAGGTTTTGATGCACCTACAGTTGTTAATGGTAGTTTTGAATCGGCAAATGGAAACACTGCTACTGCTAAAGACGACTTGCAAAAATTATATGATCAACTGCAACAATCAACCATTACAGATGCTTCGCATGCGCTTATACTTGGGGTAGGCGAAGAAATTAAACCAGGAGTATATGGCTTTGGTGGTGCTGTTTCCATATCAGGCTCTCTTACGCTAAATGCAAATGGAGACCCCAATGCTAAATTTATTTTTTTAATAGGTGGCGCTTTTTCCGGGGAGGCAAATGCAAATGTTGTTTTAACAAATGGTGCAAATTCTTCTAACATTTACTGGGTAACTACCGGAGGATCAATTGCAATTCCGGCAGGTGTAACAATGAAGGGCACATTACTTGCACATTCCGGAGCGGTAAGTATGGCGGCAGGTGGTGATTTGCAGGGAAGATTACTTTCACTTAGCAGCGCAGTATCATTCGGGCCAGGAAAAGCAAACCAGGCTTCCAGTGGCAGCGCTCCCATATTTACTGCACCTGTAGAACTTATTTCTTTTACCGGTGCTTGTGTAAACAGTAAGGTATTATTCCATTGGACTACAGCAAGCGAAATTAACAATAAAAGTTTTACTGTTGAGCAAAGTGAGGATTCTAAAATATGGTTACCTGCAGGTATTGTAAGTGGCGCGGGAAATTCTGCTACCACCTTAAACTATAGTTTTACGGATGCAAAACCGATACCCTTAACAGGCTACTACAGGTTAAAACAAACTGACATAGATAGTAAATTCAAGTACAGCAAAATTATAATCGTAAAATCATGTGCTACAGACCAAAGTCCGGTTTTAGTAGTATACCCAAATCCATCTACAGGCATATTTAATATGCAATATAAAGGCGGCAGCAGCCAGGCAATAATTACATCGGTTGTAAAAGATTTGAGTGGTAAAATGGTGTATTCGTCAAATATTGCACAAACTTCAATTAACTTATCCAACAAACCAGCTGGTATATATGTGCTTCAGATTATGGCAGATGCTAAAATTTACCGCACTAAAATAATTATTGAAAAATAAAAAGCCTATTCAATATAAGCAGCGTTTGTATAATAACAGATTTATCAAACCTGTTGTATAAAAAAAACAGCATCAAATTGGCAGCTTTAAAAATTGCGCCTAAATTATTGAAATAAAACAGGGTATGAATTCATTTTTAAGGTCTTTTTTAAACCTTCTTTATTTTTGACTCAACCAATGCGGCTGCTGCTTCAACACCGTTTTATAGATGGAACAATCGGCCGAATGGGCGCCGGGCAGGTAGCCGATACTCATCAGAAATTCGTTCACAATTTCTCCGCCGGTAAATTTAAACGTATGCTTAAATAATTTTACCCAGGCCTCAATAGGTTTTGGATGATGAAAAGCAAGCCAGTTTTGAAAAGAACCAAATTCTTTCTGCAGCAGTAAAATAGCTTTGGCATTTTCAATTGCCGCATTTATTTTTAGCCGGTTGCGTATAATACCGGCATCGGCTAAAAGCCGCTCCTTGTCTGCTTCGGTAAATGCGGCTACCTTTTTTATTTTAAAATTAGCATACGCCTTTCTAAAGAATATTTCCTTTTTTAGAATGGTTTCCCAGCTAAGTCCGGCCTGGTTAATTTCCAGTACCAGCCTGCAAAATAATTCATCATCATCTTCAATGGTAAAACCATATAATTTATCATGGTAATTTTTATGCAAAATTTGCCTGTCGCCAGACATAGAAAGGATTGCGCTGCAGTAGGACATAATAGTATCGGTTGAAGGGTATTTTTAAAGGGGAAAGACAAAAGATTTTTTAGTTGATTGTATAATCAGAAATTTCAAGCCAAAACTTTAAATTGATACAATATTTTATCAAATAAAAATAGGTAAAAAGAGCAGGAATTACAACAAGATCAACTGTCTTCAAAAAAATTAATCGAGTTTTATTAAAATTTTGAATAAAATAAAACAGTCAATTTTTCAACCTATAAATGTATTTTATGCTTCGTAAAAAAAGGAAAGACAAAGTAATTATTTAAAGAATAATTATGAAAGAGATCATACATACCTAATAATTATTTAATACACTTTATCCCGGTAGCCAAATTACAATTTCGCATAAACTGGTATTGTCTTGAAAGTTTTTAAAAACTTTTGCCAATCCTCCAGCATCCCAGCCTTTAAAACCCTTGGAAACTTGTGCTGTCCGCCAACCTTACCTTTTAAGCGCATAAATTCCATGAAAGTATTTTCCGGTAAAACAGTTATCAACAAGTCTTTTAACGCATGTTGCCTTTCTACTGCATAATCATCATTGAGGTCCTTTAACTTTTCATCGATCTTTAATTTCAGCAGCTCCTTATCTACGGCATCATCCGTAGCAATGAACCAGTGGTGTGCAAAAAATAAACCATGTGGCACGCCGGCAACTGTAAATTCCGGTATCGAAATATTAAGTTCTTCACTTACCATTTCGATGGCCTTATTCATATTGTCCACGCTTAAATGCTCTCCAACCAAACTTAAATAATGTTTTGTACGGCCTGTTATTATAATTTCACTTTTTTCTTTATCAATTAATTTAACCGTATCGCCAACCGCATACCGCCAGGCTCCGGCATTGGTACTAATTAAAATAGAATACTCTTTGTTTTCTTCTATTTCATGGGTCATAAATACTTCAGGATCAGCCACCATATTACCCTCGCTGTCGAAGTTGCGTTCATCAAAAGGTACAAATTCAAAAAATATATTACCGCTCAATGCAAGGTGCATTCCTACAGCATCCTGCCGGTTCTGGTAAGCTAAAAACCCCTCACTGGCAAGGTAGGTTTCAATATAAGTAATGGGTTTGCCCAATAATTTTTCAAAGCCTTTTTTATAAGGGTCCATCGCAACGCCACCATGTACATAAAATGCCAGGTTAGGCCAAATATCATGAATGCTATTAAGGTTATAACGCTCAATGATTTTTTCCATACACAATTGCAGCCAGGCAGGAACCCCCACAATAAAACCAATATCCCAATTGGGCGCATTACTCACCACCTCTTCCAACTTTACAGCCCAATCTTTTTCTTTGGCAATTTTTTTTCCGGGTTTATAGATTCCTAATCCCAATATCCAAAAAGGAATATTTTTTTGTTGTATCCCGCTAAGGTCGCCGGCATAATAGGTAGCACCCTTTTGCAATTGCGTGCTGCCACCCAATAACAACCAGCCTTTACCAATAGCACTTTTGGGCACATCTTCGTATTTGGCAAGACTTAGCAACTGCTTAATACTAGTTACGGTATTACTTCGTATTAAATCTTTGGTAATTGGAATGTATTTACTGGATGCATCGCTGGTACCGCTGCTGAGGGCAAAATATTTTATTACGCCCGGCCAGCATACGTCAGGCGTTCCGTCTAAGGTTTTATACCACCACTCTTTATAAATTTTATTGTAATTGTAGGTGGGTACCAGTTGCTGAAACTTTTTACCGGTATGCCGGCTCATTAAAATCTCATCAAATTTGTACTGCTGACCAAACTGGGTAAATCTTGCTTTTCTTAATAATTTTTTTAAAACTTTAAGTTGTTGACGGCGCACACTACTTATAGGAAGTTTCAAAGCCCTGGCAATACTATTTGGAATTTTTAAGTCAAAAATGGCCATGCATCATATTTGGTTTCAATACAAAATTACAGCATAGATATTGGGATATGATTATTTTTTTATGAGTGGAATATGGAAATCCCTCCCTGTACCATGAACTACTATAATTTTATACAGGGCTAAAAAGTAGGACTGCTAAAATTCAGTTGCTAAAAACGGACAAATCATCAATTTGCCGTAGGTTTGTTATATAAAATTTATTATTTATGAAGAAGCTATTTGTTGCCGTTTTGTTTTGTCTGACCCTAGTAAAAGCTAGTGCAGATGAAGGTATGTGGCTACCCATGCTATTAGGTGAGCAAGTTTATAATGATATGGTTAAGAGAGGGTTAAAATTAACCAAAGCGCAATTGTATTCTATAAACGGTTCTTCTATAAAGGATGCCATTTTAATTTTTGGAGGAGGATGCACCGGGGAAATCGTTAGCGATCAAGGCTTGATCTTTACCAACCACCATTGCGGATATTCGGCCATTGCAGGTGCCAGTACCATCGAACACAATTACCTGGAAGATGGTTTTTATGCTTTTAATAAAGACCAGGAAATAAAAAGTGAATTAACCGTTCAGTTTTTAGATAGAATTATTGATGTTACCAAAGCGGTGGAAGATGGTTTGAAAGGGCTGGACTGGACTGCAAGAATTACTAAAACACCCGATGTATATAAATCAATAACAGACAAGGTTTTGGATGTTGATAATGGCCTTACCGGCAGAATTTACAGCATGTTTAAAGGAAACCAATATATAATGTATGTGTATAAAACCTATCGGGATATACGGTTGGTTGGTGCACCGCCTGAAAAAGTTGGCAAGTTTGGTGGTGATACAGACAATTGGGAATGGCCCCGCCACACAGGCGACTTTTCTATTTTTAGGGTATATGGCAGTAAAGATGGTAAGCCGGCACAATATAGCAAAGACAATATCCCATTAAAACCAAAGCATTTTTTACCCGTTAGCATTAAAGGATTAAAGGATGGAGATTATGCCATGATATATGGATATCCCGGTAGCACAAACCGCTACGAAACAAGTTATGGCATTCAACTTAAAAATGATATTGAAAACCCTAGCCTGGTTAATTTAAGGGCGGTTCGTTTAAAATTAATGTACGATCAGATGGTTAAAGATCCTGCAGTAAAACTAAAATTAGCCAGCAATTATGCAGGTATTGCTAATTATTGGAAATTTTTTGATGGCGAAACAAAACAACTTAAAAAGTTTCACAGTTTTGAGCAAAAACAGGCTTATGAAAAAAACTTTGCAGCCTGGGCAAAAGGTAAACCCGATTACGAAAATATATTTACAGATTATGCCAAAAATTATGCTGCCTGGACACCTTACAGCAAAGAACGTCAATATTTAAACGAAGGTATTATTGGTTCGCCACTGGCCGCCTTTTCTGCAACAATGATTGGGGTAGAAACCAATTTGGTAAAAACAGGCTCCTCGTCGGCAGATATTAAAAAAGCAATTGATGCTGCTACCGCTACCCGAAAAACCTTTTTAGCAGCGGAAGACAAGATAAGTGATGAACAAATTTTAGCAAAAACTGCCATGATGTTTTATACCGATATCGATAAAAACCAGCACCCTATAGGATTTTACGAAGGTATAAAAGCAAAATATGGCGACCTTAGAGAAGAGCAGACCTTTAAAAAATGGGCTAAAGATGTAATGACACAAACCCTATTTTTTGATGATGCCAAATGGGCTGCCTTTGTAGCCAACCCCGATGCTACTGTATTACAAGCCGATCCCGCATTTGCATATGCAAGCGCATTTGTTAAAAATTACACCTTAAAATATGCCCCATTATACAGTGCTTTTACCAGTAAAAACGCCGAGCTGGGTAAATATTATATGAAGGGTATTAAAGAAATGAACCCGGCCGCAGCAAGTAAAATGTACCCGGATGCAAATTTTAGCATGCGCGTAAGTTTTGGCAATGTAAAAAGCTATAATCCTAGGGATGCTGTACACTATGATTATATAACAACCGGAAAAGGAATTCTGGAAAAATATGTTGCCGGTGATTATGAATTTGACCTGCCCGCTAAACAGATTGAGTTAATGAAGAAAAAAGACTACGGCCAATATATTGATAAAGGAAGAAATGACTTGGTAGTTGATTTTATAACTACCAATGACATTACCGGTGGTAATAGCGGCAGCCCGGTTATTGACGGAAGCGGCAATTTAATTGGATTGGCATTTGACGGCAATTATGAGGCTTTAAGTCATAAAATTGCATTTGACAAAGACCTTAACCGAACCATTTGTGTAGATGTTCGGTATGTATTATGGTGCATCGATAAATTGGGCGGGGCTAAAAATATTATTAACGAACTTAAACTGGTAAAATAAAAACCTCAGTTTTCATATTGCGATAAACAATTATACTTGTTGAGTGTTTCAGGAGCATCTAGTTTAAAAATTAAAAACAAAACAATGAAAAATTATTTAAAAATCTTTTTAGTGATGGCATTAGTTAATACGGGATTGGTTGTTTCGGCCCAGCACAAATCTTCTATCAAAGAAGAAGCAGTAACCTATACCAGTAACGGCGTTACCCTTAAAAGTTTTGTGTTTTATAATGAAAAACAAAAAGGTAAAAGACCTGCAATAATTGTTGTACCGGAATGGTGGGGTAATAATGACTATGCAAAAATGCGTGCACATAAGTTAGCCGAATTAGGATACATCGCCATTGCAACAGATTTTTATGGTGAAGATAAAATTGCCGCAGACCCTAAGGAAGCACAGGAAATGGCCACTCCATTTTATAAGGATGCTCAATTAGGCGAGTCAAGATTATTGGCTGCCATTTCCAAATTAAAAGAGTTTAAAGAAACAGACGAAAATAAAATTGCAGCCATTGGGTATTGTTTTGGTGGTAGCATGGTTTTAAATGCAGCAACTTTAGGCACGGCCGATTTAAAAGGTGTAGTAAGCTTTCATGGCGGCTTGGGTTCTGTACCGCCGGCAACAACAGGTTCCGTAAAATCTAAAATTTTAGTTTGTCATGGTGATGCAGATAAATTTGTTCCACCTGCTGATGTAGCCAAATTTACAAGCAACCTTGATTCGGTTAATGTACCTTTTACATTTATCGCGTATGCAAATGCAACCCATGCTTTTACCAACCCGCAATCTACTGCAACAGGCAAAAAATTTAGTATGCCAATTGAATACAATGAGGCTGCTGATAAAAAATCATGGAATGATATGAAGGCGTTTTTTAAACAATTATTTATGTAAACGATGCATTGCACCGTTTACGATCGCACATTAATAATTTACAATAAAAAACCCCAATTGCTGTTGCATTTTGGGTTTTTTATTGTTCCGTAGAGACGCTGCAATGCAACGTCTCTACTATCATTTGCAATCCAACCAATTGCATTGCAGCGCATCAACCAATTGCTTTGCCACGCCAACAATATGATATTTATTTAAAATTTATCATTTATATTTTAGCCCTTATTTTATTAAGAAATACCTTTACGTTTCTATTTATAAAAAATATAAAATTTAATATATGCCGGGTTACGAATTTTTTGGAGCAGAAGAAAGAAAAGAAGTAAATGATGTATTGGAAACAGGCATACTTATGCGGTATGGCTTTGATGCTGCACGCAAAGGTATTTTTAAGGCCAGCGAATTGGAAGAGCAGGTTTGTAAAACATTTGGCTGCAAGCATGCGCAATTGGTTAGCAGTGGTACCGCAGCCCTTACCGCAGCCATGACGGCGCTCGGTATTGGTTATGGCGACGAAATAATTGTTCCTGCTTTTACATTTGTAGCCAGTTTTGAAGCCGTATTGTCTGTTGGCGCCATCCCGGTTTTGGTTGATGTGGATGATACGTTAACCTTAAGTCCGGCCGCAGTACGCGCCGCCATTACCCCAAAAACAAAGTGCATTATGCCTGTACATATGTGCGGCAGCATGGCTGATATGGATGAACTTAAAGCCATCTGTAAAGAGCATAATTTATTACTTATTGAAGATGCCTGCCAAAGTATTGGCGGCACTTACAAAGGTCAAAAATTAGGTACCATCGGCGATGCCGGAACCTTTAGCTTTGATTTTGTAAAAACAATCACCTGCGCAGAAGGGGGTGTGGTTATGACAAACAGTGAAAATACCTACGAAAATACAGATGCCTACAGCGATCACGGTCACGATCATAAAGGAGCCGACAGGGGCGCTGACCTTCATCCGTTTATTGGATATAACTTTCGCATCAGCGAATTACATGCTGCGGTTGGACTGGCACAAATAAAAAAGTTAGACCAATTCCTATCCATTCAAAGAACCAATCATACCGCATTAAAAAATATATTATCTTCCATACCCGAAGTTACATTTAGAAGGGTACCGGATGAAGCCGGTGATAGCTGCACCTTTTTAAGTTGGTTTTTGCCTACCACCGAAATTACACAAGCCGTTGTAAATGAAATGAAAGCGCAAGGCGTATTGGCAGGCAGCTTTTATTGGTTTGTAAATAACTGGCACTACATCAGCAAATGGGATCATTTAAAAAATTCTATTACCCTCAATCATTTACATCCCGATGTGAAAGCAGCCGTTATTCACCATGCCAATAAAGATTTTAGTGCAAGTGATGCTGTTATGGGGCGCTGTGTGTCTACATTAATCAGCTTATTGTGGACGCCTGAACAAATTAAAGCAAAGGGTGAGCAAATGGCAAGTATTATCCGTAAAGTTTTAAGTGAACAAACGGTTACCGCTTAAAATAACGCTGTTCTTTTTCTATAAAAAATAAGCCTTTATCATACAATAACTAAAAAAGCACCAGCTAAAAACTGGTGCTTTTTTAATTGCGCCATTTTAGCTTCCCTTCTAACTTATCACAATCATCAACGCCCCCCAATCTGAATTTAAATGGAATTTTAACAACTTTTTCAAATTTAAGCTCTTGTTTACAAAAAAAACCAAGCTTACTTGCGTAATAATTTGCCGATAAAAATGGGGCGGAAACTACCGGTTTTTCAGGTGCAGTTTTTCCTAATAATGTTGCTGGTACTACATTTACAAAATGTGTAGCATAGGTAATAACAGGCAAATTTTGTTGTGGTTTTTGAGAAAAAATCGGAGATGCAACAAAAATCATGCAGAAAAATAAAAATTTAGCTTTATTATTCACTTTGAATGTTTCAATGTTTGTAAATTTACGTTTTTAATAATATCTGCAATTCCGTTAATAATAAGATTTACCCATCTTTAATTTAACCTATCCCAGAACAAACTGCCTTGATGCTTTTTGCTTCAATAATGTAGTATTGGTATATCGTGTACTTTAGAGTGTAACGGAAAACAGAATAAATTTAATTCTGTCTCAATAACTACGATAAAACCTGAAACCAGTATTACTAAAAGCCTATATTTATTTTAGGAAAATAGAAACATTATTTTTATGGCATTAAGTCAAGGATTATACCAACGACAACTACAAAAATTATCGCCACAGCAAATTCAATTAATGAAATTGCTTCAGGTACCTACGGCCCAATTAGAAGAACGCATTAAAGAAGAATTGGAAGAAAATCCTGCACTGGAAACTGGTGAAGAAGAGGAAGCTGAGGAATTTGAAAACGACGCAACGGATGAATTTGAAACACCTGCTGATGAATTTGAACCCGATGGAAGTCAGGATGAATATGAAAGTATTGACATAAGCGATTATGTACAGGATGGTGATGATGATATTGCCGATTATAAAATGCGGGATGAAAATTATCCTGAACAGGACGACAGCAAAGTTATACCCCATAAAGTTGAAACCGGTTTTAACGAATTAATGCTGGAGCAATTGGGGCAATTAAGTCTGGATGAGCATAAACAAGCCGTGGCCGAACAAATTATTGGCAATCTGGATGATGACGGTTACCTGCGCAGAGATATTGGCGCAATTGTAGATGACCTTGCCTTCAGGCAAAATATTATTACCGATGAAGACGAGATAAGCCTGCTTATTTTACAAATTCAACAGTTTGACCCTCCCGGAGTTTGCGCCCGAAATTTACAGGAATGTTTGCTGATACAACTGGAGAGAAATGTACACCAGGGTAAACATATTGAAATGGCCATCAAAGTATTGGATAAATATTTTGAAGAATTTACCAAAAAACATTACGAAAAAATTCAGAGAGGCTTAAATATTACGGATGACCAGCTACGCGAGATCATTAACCAGATAATAAAATTAAACCCTAAGCCGGGCGGTAATATTGGAGAGGTTGGCAAGGGCGAAGGATATGTTATACCCGACTTTTTTATTATAAATAATGCAGGCAAATTAGAGTTGACCCTTAACAGCAGAAATGCGCCGGACCTTCGCATCAGCGAGGGTTACAGGGATATGTTAAAAGATTACGACCGGGGTACAAAAAAAGACAAAAGACAAAAGGAGGCCGTGCTTTTTATAAAACAAAAAATAGATGCCGCCAAATGGTTTATTGATGCCATCAAACAAAGACAACACACTTTATTAAGTTCCATGGACGCCATTATGAATTATCAATACGATTTCTTTATAACGGGCGACGAAACGGAATTAAGGCCAATGATCTTAAAAGATATTGCCGAAAAAACCAACCTTGATATCAGCACCATCAGCCGGGTGGCAAATAGTAAATTTGTGCAGACAGAATTTGGAACCTACCGGTTAAAATTCTTTTTTAGTGAAAGTTTACAAACAGATAGTGGCGAAGAAGTAAGTACCAGAGAGGTTAAAAAGATATTAAGCGATTTAATAGAAGGCGAAAGTAAAAAACGGCCCTTAAGTGATGAGCGGTTAACGGAATTGTTACAGGAAAAAGGCTATAATATTGCCCGACGGACAGTGGCTAAATACCGCGAACAATTAAATGTACCCGTGGCCAGGCTAAGAAAAGAATTATAAGTAAAAATAAATTTTGGCAAGGAAACTAATCCTGTTGTCTAATTTTTTAATCCGTTCATGCGCAAATAAAGGAAATCGGTAATAGAATAGTAAAAGGCTGCAATAGGCATATCCAATGCATAAACCTATTCAATAAATAAAAATATTAATGTTAGCGCAAAGCAGGAAATTAAAAAGGAACTTTGCAAAAATTATTTATGTTGACCAATACCATGTCCGATGCTTCAATACAAACCAATTCTCAACCGGCTTCCCTGCGTTTTTTAGCCCGGTTATTTTCTTATATTTTTCATCCCCTATTTGTTCCATTTTATGTATGTTGGTTTCTTGCCTATATACACCCCTCCTATTTTACGGGGTTTAGTGCTGCCGGTAAAGTAAGGGTGCTGTTAATGGTAAGTTTAAATGCCATTTTTTTTCCGTTGGTAACGGTGCTCCTGTTAAAAGCCCTCGGTTTCCTGGAGTCTTTTTTAGCGCCTTCTCAAAAAGACAGAATTTTGTTATACATCAGTTCAATGACGTTTTTCTTTTGGGCACAATATTCTTTGCGCGAACAGCCAGAAATTCCAAGAATTTTAGTGGCCTTTATGTTTGGTGTATTTATTTCCTCGGCAGCTGCATTAATGGCCAATATTTATTTTAAAATAAGCATGCACGCCATTGGTATGGGAGGGTTGGTAGGTATCGCTTTTGTAATAATGCAACAAAATACCATGCTCATGACATGGCCCTTAAGCATTACCTTATTAATTGCAGGTATCGTATGTACGGCCCGTTTAATATGTAGCGATCATACGCAAAAAGAAATTTATACTGGCTTATTGGTTGGCTTTGTCTGCCAGATTGTTGGAGCAGCCATTCAATTATAAATAAGTGGCCCCGTCCAATATCGGGGCCATCTTAATCTAACATGCCTAACAATAAAGAAACTGTAGATTGGAAACTTTACCTGCCAAGAAATTTTAATAATGCATTATAATAATTTTATATGTTATTGTTTGTTTACTTCGTTTATTAAATTCAAAAATTATATTCTCGAGTTATTTACATGCTCAGTTTATTTCAGCAACAATTTATTTGGACACTATATTTTAACAAGTATTTATTAATTTATGGTTTAAATATCCTCAAAGTCTTATATAAGTTCTATGATGGACTTTACCATATTATTATATCATATTTTTATAAAATATAACATTTTATTACATTATAAAAAGTTGTTTGAAGAAAAGGTGTTCTGCTGCCTGTAATACTTGCTACTATTTTCCGGTACGGGTTAGTGTAAACACTAAAAGTATGATTAGCACATGCAACAGCACTGCATTTGAAGGTAGTAGGGTATGGTTTCAAAAATTCTGGTTTTAAGTTGACAATCAGTAGATTGTTGATCTGTACCTATAAGCGCAAAATCACCTATTTTATTGTACACACAATAAAAAAATGAAATAGGTTATAGCCGCTTATTTCTTATCTTAACAGCCAATAAATAAAAAACGATTGCTGCTGCATTTATAACAACTGAAATTATTTAAAGGTATGCACCTATCACCCAGAGAGTCTGAAAAATTATTAGTTTTTTTAGCCGGAGAGTTGGCAGAAAAAAGAAAAGCGAGGGGATTAAAACTCAATTATCCCGAAGCAATCGCTTTAATCAGCAGTCATTTGCAGGAAGCTGCCCGTGATGGAAAAACCGTAGCTCAACTTATGCAATACGGTTGTACTATTTTAACCAGGGCAGATGTAATGGAAGGCATCCCGGAAATGATAACGGATATTCAAATTGAAGCCACTTTCCCTGACGGTACAAAACTGGTTACTGTTCATGATCCCATCAGGTAATCATACTTAATTGAGTAGATAATTGATAGCATTATCTGGATTTCAATTTATTAAATGATAACGCTTTTTTAATTATTGTCATCCATTTTCTTTTCTTTACTTCAGCATACATTTATAAATAATATATATGATACCTGGTGAATATATTCTAGCAAATGACCCCATCATATGCAATGCGGG
Organism: Ferruginibacter sp.; assembly: GCA_043732685.1. GTDB lineage: Bacteria > Bacteroidota > Bacteroidia > Chitinophagales > Chitinophagaceae > Ferruginibacter. Next base: position 59,512 of record JAYTHI010000228.1, read on the forward strand.
AAGAGAGACCTTAAAAATAATAGTGGTAAATACCGGTGACCGACCGGTGCAGGCTGGCTCTCATTTTCATTTTTTTGAAGTCAATAAACAACTACAATTTAACAGGCAAAAAGCATTCGGATTCCGGTTAAATATAGCAGCAGGCACCGCTGTTCGTTTTGAACCCGGAGAGGAGAAGGAAGTTGAACTGGTAAGTTTTGCCGGCAACAAAATACTAGTTGGTTTTAACAACCTGGTTAATGGTCCCCTCACTGAAGCGAATAAAATTATTGCCATGGAAAATGTATTGCACAAACAATTTAAAAATTCAACCCTATGAGCCTACAAATAAGCAGGATAAAATATGCCAATATGTATGGCCCTACAACAGGTGATAAAATAAGGTTAGCCGATACAGAATTATTTATACAGATTGAGAAAGACCATACCGTTTATGGGGATGAGGCAAAGTTTGGCGGTGGCAAAACCATCAGGGATGGCATGGCACAATCGGCCACTGCCACCCGCAACGAAGGCGTGCTGGATTTTGTACTTACCAGTGTAATTATACTGGATGTTTGGGGCATTGTAAAAGCAGATATTGGTATAAAAGATGGTAAAATTGCAGGTATTGGCAAGGCTGGTAATCCGGATACGATGGAAGGCATAACCCCCGGCATGACCATTGGCGCAAGCACAGAAGTACATGGAGGTGCAGGTTTAATAGCCACGGCCGGCGGCATTGATACGCACATTCATTTTATTTGTCCGCAGCAAATTGACCATGCGTTATTTAGTGGCATAACCACCATGCTTGGCGGTGGCACCGGTCCGGCTGATGGCACCAACGCAACCACAGTAACGCCGGGAGCATGGAATATTCAAAAAATGCTGGAGGCTGCGGAGGCATTTCCAATGAACCTTGGCTTTTTTGGAAAAGGTAATTGTGCCGCTCAGGCGCCGCTGGAAGAGCAAATTTTAGCAGGCGCCATCGGGTTAAAAATTCATGAAGATTGGGGTAGCACCGCTGCAGTTATTGACGCAGCCTTGCAAGTAGCAGATAAGCTGGATGTGCAGGTGGCCATACATACAGATACCTTAAATGAAGGTGGTTTTTTAGAAGATACCATGGCTGCAATCAATGGAAGGGTAATTCATACTTTTCATACAGAAGGTGCGGGCGGTGGTCATGCGCCCGATATTATAAAAGCAGCGATGTACCCAAATATTTTGCCTTCATCTACAAATCCAACAAGACCATACACCACCAATACCATTGATGAACATTTAGACATGCTGATGGTTTGTCATCACCTGGATAAAAATGTTCCTGAAGATGTAGCTTTTGCAGATAGTCGCATTAGACCGGAGACAATTGCAGCTGAAGACATTTTACAGGATATGGGGGTATTTAGTATGATGAGCAGCGACTCGCAGGCAATGGGCCGGGTGGCAGAAGTAATTACCCGAACCTGGCAGACTGCGCATAAAATGAAAGTGCAGAGAGGTGCTTTAACCGAAGATGAAAATAAGGGCAATGATAATTTCAGGGTAAAAAGATATGTAGCCAAGTACACCATCAACCCGGCAATAACCCATGGTATAGCTGCATATGTTGGCTCTTTGGAAGCCGGTAAATTAGCAGATATTGTATTGTGGAAACCGGCACTATTTGGTGTTAAACCCGAAATAATCATTAAGGGGGGAATGATCATTGCAGCAAAAATGGGCGATCCTAATGCATCAATTCCAACACCCCAGCCTGTTATGTACCGACATATGTTTGGTGCTTACGGTAAGGCAATTTATAAAACCTGTGCCACCTTTGTATCTAAACTTTCTCTGGAAGCAAATGTTATTCAACAGTATGGTTTACAGAAGATGCTGTTGCCGGTAAAAGATTGCCGCAATATTTCTAAAAAAAGCCTGATACACAACGATGCAACGCCGCTGATTGAAGTGAACCCTGAAAATTATGAAGTAAAAGTTGATGGGGAGGTCATTTCCTGTGATCCCTTATCCGTGCTGCCACTGGCGCAACGATATTTTTTATTTTAACACTTGCTACTAAATAACAGATTGGAATAATAGATAATTTTGAGACAATATTTTACCGTTGATTAGTGTAACCGCACCCAAGTACCAAAATTGGCTGAACAAATAAATTAATAAAAACTACGCTAAAAAAATAGCAGTACGTTAATTAAACAGATGGTTGTAAAAGAAAAAATAGGGAATCTGGAATTGTTTGCGGTTAACAACCGTAATATAGATTATGTACTGCTGGATTGGTATGAAACCAACAAACGTATCTTAAATAAAAAAACAATTACCGGTAAGGAAGTCAGCATGAAATTTTTAAACGAAAGTCCACGGCTTACGGTGGGTGATATTATTTATGAAGATGATTTTAGTCTGATTGCAATTGATATAAAAGAATGTGATGCAATTATTATCCGTCCAAGGTCAATGCACGAAATGGCTGCCATTTGTTACGAAATTGGCAATAAACACCTGCCGCTGTTTTTTCAGGATGATGAAATTCTGGTAGCCTATGAAGCCCCTTTATTTAAATTACTGCTTGCGGGTAATTATATAGTGGAACAGGCTAATAAAAAACTATTACAACCATTAAGAACCTCCGTTGCACCACATGGTGACGGCAGCCCCAGCTTATTTAACCGGATTATGAAATTAACAACAGACCCGGAATGAGTATGGCTTTAATAAGCCTGTTACAACTGGCCGACCCAACTTTACCCATTGGCAGTTATGCCCACTCGGCAGGACTGGAAACCCTGGTACAGCAAGGCATCGTACACAATAGCCCAACAGCCAATAGTTTTGTAACCGAACTGCTTACCCGAAGTTTTCAATATACTGATGCCGCTTTTATGTCGCTGGCTTTTACTGCAGCCATGGGGCAGGATCTGCAAAAACTTATTGCACTGGATGAAGAATGTTCGGCCGTAAAATTACCCATGGAAACAAGGATGGCAAGCCAAAAATTGGGTATCCGGCTATTGAAAATATTTGAACCCCTTATTAAAAATAAAATTACAGCAGAATACAGGGCTGCCATTAAACTACAAAAAATTACAGGCCATTATTGCATTGCATTTGGTTTGTGCGCCGCAGCCTTAGGCATTGATAAACCAGCTGCCCTAACCGGTTTTTTTTATAATGCTGCGGTGGGTTTAATAACCAATTGCGTTAAATTAATTCCATTGGGCCAGCAGGATGGACAACAGATTTTATTTGCCCTGCAACCTTTACTATACGCCTTGGTAAAAAATACACTTGAGCCAAACCTTAGTATGATTGGCGTATGTTGCGCTGGTTTTGATATTAGTTGTATGCAGCACGAGCAATTGTATTCCAGGTTATACATGTCTTAAATGATGAATTTCAGACTGCGATTACAATATCAAAAATTTACTTTATTTATTTGGGTAGATAATTCAATTGTTTTTATACTTTCATCCCGGTAATAAAAAATAGCAGACAAAGAACCGTAATAAATTAATAGCATGACGGAAAGAAATTATATAAAAATTGGTGTCGCAGGTCCCGTTGGTTCGGGAAAAACAGCTTTGATAGAGCGGCTGTCAAGGGCCATGAGTATGGACTACAGCCTCGCCGTAATTACAAATGACATCTACACAAAAGAAGATGCAGAATATTTAACTCAAAATAGTTTATTGCCCCCCGAGCGCATAATTGGTGTTGAAACCGGAGGTTGCCCGCATACCGCTATCCGCGAAGATGCCAGTATGAACCTTGAAGCGGTGGAAGAAATGGCTGCCCGCATTAAAGATGTACAAATTATTTTTATTGAAAGCGGAGGAGATAATTTGTCGGCAACTTTTAGTCCCGACCTGGCTGATGTCACCATATTTGTAATTGATGTGGCAGAGGGAGATAAGATACCCCGAAAGGGTGGCCCCGGAATTACCAGAAGCGATTTGCTGGTGATAAATAAAATTGATTTGGCCCCATATGTAAACGCAGATCTGCAGGTAATGGACAGGGATGCCCGAAAAATGCGCAACGGAAACCCCTTTGTTTTTACCAACCTGATGACGCTGCAGGGTTTGGATAGCGTTATTGGCTGGATTAAAAAATATGCATTATTAGAAACTACCGATGAACCTGAACTGTGCCGATGAACTCAAAACTTATCATACAAACCGCTTGTATAAATGAGCTTACTTATTTAAAAGAATGTTATTATACGCCACCTTTTAAAGTGGCCAATATTACAGAAGATAAAAAAGAAGGCACCCTGCAATTAATGCTGATGAGCTCATCACCCGGTATTTTGGATGGGGATGATTATCAATTAGATATTGAACTTGCCCCAAATTGTAAACTGCAATTGCACACCCAGGCCTACCAGCGATTGTTTAGCATGAAAACACAGGCTTCGCAAAACATGAACGTTAACTTTGGTAAAAATGCTTCCTTTAGCTTTATTCCTCAACCAACGGTACCGCAGGAATCGTCTAATTTTACCTGCCGGAATAAATATTTTTTGCAGCACAACTGCAGCCTCCTGCTTGGTGAAATCTTAACCTGTGGCAGAAAATTAAACGGAGAAATCTTTGCATTTACAAAATACCATGCCGTAACAGAAATTTACCTGAATGGCAAACTCGTTGTTAAAGAAAACCTGCTGCTGCAGCCTTCAAATATAGCTGTCAATGCCATCGGACAACTTCAGGGTTTTACACACCAGGCAAGCCTTATCTACCTAAATGAAACTGCCGATATAAAAAAATTAATGCCCCTTTTATCAGCCTTACTGTCTGCTCAAAAAGAAATAAGTTTTGGTATTACTGCCGCTCCGGTTAATGGATTACTGGTTCGTATACTTGGCCAAAAAGCCGGGCAATTATTTAATTGTCTGCAACAGATTGCCGATTCTATAGCCGTTACAACAACGCTTAAAACCATCGGTCATGCAATCTGAAATTGAAATATTACTGCTTGCCGCAATTTCAATTGCTTGTCTGCACACAGTTACCGGGCCCGACCACTATTTACCATTTATCGCTTTGTCAAAATCAAGAGGCTGGTCTTTTACAAAAACAATCGGGTGGACGATATTTTGTGGTTGCGGGCATGTTTGGAGTTCTGTACTATTGGGTTTGGGTGGTGCAACATTGGGTTGGTCATTAGCTAAAGTTGGGTGGTTGCAAAATATCAGGGGCGGTATTGCAGGTTGGGTAATGTTGGGCTTTGGATTTATTTACGGTATTTATGGTTTATTTAAAGCATACAAAAATAATCCGCATAAGCATTTCGATTTACAGGATGATGATACTATTTATGTTTACGAACATAAACATGGCCAGGCAGTTTCGCCGCAAGACCGGCATAAAGTGACTCCCTGGGTTATGTTTATCATTTTTATTCTGGGGCCCTGCGAACCAATGATTCCGCTGCTTTATTTTCCTGCTGCAAAAAATAACTGGAGCGGTATGCTACTGCTAATTATTGTATATACCATTGCTACTTTGGTTACAATGATAACCATGGTAGTTTTGGGCTATTTCGGAATCGCTTTTGCAAAAACAACAAAGATAGAGCGGTACGTTCATGCCATTGGCGGACTAACTATTTTTATATGTGGTTTGGGTATGATAGCACTGGGGTGGTGATAAATTTATGATAAATACACAATGCCGTTTAGTAAAAGATTCAAAAGGTATTCTGCCGGGAAGCAGGTAAGGGGTTTTAAAAAATAAGCCTTGAAATTAAGTAAGAAATTTGCACAGCCAGCTTTTTAAATACGCTGGAAATTATGGAAAAAGTAAGTAAAATTCATTGGGACATTAAATTAATACGTTTTCTAATCAGGTGAATTGTTGCAACTGCCATGTATTTAAACTTTCATTTAATAAGTGGCGGTAATTTTAAAAGAAAAAGATACCCTTCAATAAAATGAGAATCATCTACCAAACTCAATTAACTTTTATATGGAAAATTTTACAGCAATGCCTTACAAAAAATTAGGCAACTCTACACTTCAGGTCAGTCGCATTGGTTTTGGTTGTATGTCGTTGCAATACAACCAACCGGGGCTGCAAAATATTATTGATCTGGCCATTGAAAAAGGAATTAATTATTTTGATACTGCCGATATTTATGAAAATGGATTAAATGAGACTGCCCTGGGTAATGCACTAAAGGAGAAAAGAAAGCAGGTAATTATTGCAACAAAAGTTGGCAATCAGCAGAAGCAGGATGGCAGCGGATTAAGTTGGAATCCCTCAAAAACACATATAATAAATGTCGTAGAAAAGAGTCTATCCCGGTTGCAAACAGATTATATTGATTTGTATCAATTGCACGGTGGTACTATTGAAGACAATATTGATGAAACCATTGAGGCTTTTGAAAGCTTACAACAGCAAGGAAAAATTAGGTATTACGGCATCTCTTCTATAAGGCCGAATGTAATACGGGCTTATGCAGAACGAAGCAATATAGTGAGTGTAATGTTGCAGTATAGCTTATTGGACAGAAGGGCGGAGGAAAGTATTTTACCCTTACTGCAACAAAATAATATCGGTTGTTTAGCCAGGGGAAGTTTAGCAGGGGGCTTATTGGCCGGCAAAGCACTAAAACCTTATTTAAACTACCGTCAAAACCAAGTGGCCGCAGCAGCAAATGCCATTAAAATATCAACAACAGGCAATAGTAACCTTGCGGCAACAGCTATTGGTTTTTCATTATCAAATATGGCTGTAACTGCGGCTGTAGTTGGAATAAGAACAATAGAGCAGTTAACAGACTCCATTATGGCTATTAGTACGGAAGAAGAAAAACAATTCCCATCAAAAATTGATTATCTAAAAGCGATTATCCCCGTCAATAATTATGACCAGCACCAGTAAGGATCATGCTCCTAAAAAGAAGATATTATACTAATATATTATGAGAGGTTGCTATTCAACAACTAAAGCCATTTTGTTTTTTAGTTATTCAAATAGCAGACAGCTGCTTTATGGAAGGCATAAAAAAAACCTGAACACTTTATTCAGGCCTTAAGCTTATATTACACTTTTCTTTGGGTGCTATCGTTTCCATTCTTCTTCAATATCTGTTCCACGCCATTCTTCCTGCATCGATGAACTTATATAAGCGGGTGTTTCGCTTTCGTCTACAAAATCATTAGCTTTTTCATTAACTGTGTTTAATGTAGTTGAGATTGTATCTTTAAAATTATTCCAGCCTTCCTTAATTTCTGCTCCTCTTTCGGCAAGTAACCTGCGTGTTTTTATACCTTTGTGCGGGGCAAATAATATACCTAATACGGCACCAACACCAACTCCAATCAGTAAATTTCTTTTTGCACTCATTTTTAATAAGTTTTAGATTTATCGATTATATTTTTCAATTCGTTATTTTTAAAAGAGAAGCCAGGATAGAAATCCAGCCTCGTTTTTTTGTCCAATATCCTATGAAAAACCATTTAAGAGTTATAAAATATTGTGCCAATTTATTTTTAGTATTCTTTTAAAAATAACTGGGAATCATTTTCTACGAATTTTTCCCGAAAACAATTTAAAATGAAAATTTGTAGAAAAAATTGCCAAATCGCTGATGGGCAATGCGTTGTATTTATAGCGGCGGAATAAAATCCAGTTTATAACCTGGCAAATTTTTACCTGCACTTATTTACATTATCAAGGGAAAATATATTAAATTAAACATTAATGGCTTGATAAACGACCTTAAAATGGCGATTGCCTCTACATTTGTTGCCGCATTAAAAAAGACAAATTTGGCCTCGGGTATATACATATCAAAGAAGGCTTTTTATTTAACTTCAACAATTACTTCTTCTTTATCCTGAATAGTTTTATTGCCAGTTTCTACCTCCACAGTTTTAGTGGTAACCGCATAATCGTTAGGGTGTATAGGTGACCCGTATTCAATGGCGTAGGCCTTTGTAAGTTCAGCTCCAAAATATAGAATTATGGATGAATAATATATCCATAGCAATAAAATAACCAGCGATCCTGCTGTGCCATAGGTACTGCCTACATTGCTCTTGCTTATATAAACTGAAATCCCCAATTTGCCCACCATAAATAATAATGCAGTAGCCAGGGCTCCGGCAAAAACATCTTTCCATTTTATTTTTGCATCGGGTAATACCTTAAATATCACACCAAAAATAAGGGCAGTAACAGCTAAAGTTATAAAAACGTTTATTATATAAAATAATACCACCGCAACATCAGGAAAGTGCTCTTTTAGCCGATTGCTAAAGCCATCGATTATAGAGCTTATTCCAAGCGAAACCAATAATAAAAAACCCAGACCTATAATTACCGAGAAAGATAAAAACCTGTTCTGTAACATTTTTAGCCATCCCCTTTTCGGTTTTGGTTTTAATCCCCAAATTCCGTTGATAGAATCTTGAATCTCAGCAAAAACAGATGTTGCGCCAACCAATAAGGTGATTCCACCAATAATTGCAGCCAATTTACTTTTACCGGTAATGGCAACGTTTTTTATAATAGATTGCAAGGATGCGGCGGTATCCTCCCCCACAAAACTAGCCAGTTGCCCATATATCTTTCCTTCTACAGCCTCCCTGCCTAAAAACCATCCGCATAAAGAGATAATAACGATTAGTAATGGACCCATCGAGAAAATGGTATAGTAAGCAAGTGCTGCACTTAATTTTAATATCTTATCATCAGAAAACCCACTAAATGAATTTTTACCTATTCGTATAAATCCTTTTAAACTAAATTTTTTATTCATTATAAAATTTTATAAAAATAGCAGTCAAATAGGTTGCCAAGCTGCACTGGCGTTTATCAGCCATTATAAAAAAAATTACCTCAATATTTATAGGTAAATAATTATTACGTAAACCATATTAATCACTACGGCGGATTTACTACTTAAAGTCCCGGGTAATATAGTCTACAATAATCAGGAGTTATTTTATGCATTAGGTTTATTTTCTATTTATTTGGCAGGCTTTTGGATATTAATTAGTTTATATTTCAAACAAAAAAAATAAACTAAAACAAACGAAAATGAAAAAGTTATCAATGCTGTTTTTAACCGCTATTATTTGTACAAGTGCTGTTATGGCGCAGGACACGATGTCTACCATGGCACATAAACCAATGGGAAAGCATAAAATGCACCATATGGACGGCATGAAAAAGGATTGTGTTATGATGAAAGATAGTAAAATGATGGTAATGAAAGGTGGCAAAACAATGGCAATGGATCAGGATATGACCCTTACCAATGGCACTGTTATTTCAACAGATGGTAGTGTTAAAATGAGCGACGGCAAATCAAAACAATTAAAAAATGGTGATTGTGTTTACATGAATGGAAAAATGATGACCGGCATGAATGGTATGCACAAGAAAGGAATGAAGATGAAAAAAGCTGCAAAGGATTCTATGCCAATGTAATTTTTTAGAAATAGATTGTAAAGCCATCCTTAATACGATGGCTTTTTCTTTTAATTGTAAAAAGTAATTGTCCATCAAATTAAAGCTGCAAAATGAAGTAAGCTTTTTAACAGGTAATGGTTATTTTTAAAAAAAATCTCACCTAAATACTATTGCAGTTATGTTATACAAATATCTTCTGGCCTATTTAATAATTACAATTAGTTCCACCACATTACCAGCGCAAAATCCCTGGATTATAACGGCAGACAAAATTGATCCTTCCAATTATTATGGGGTCACGGTTGCCAACGGAATGATTGGCGTTGTATCGAGCCCTGAACCATTTAAAGTAAAGGAAGTGGTGTTAGCCGGGGCTTACGATTTGTATGGCCGGGGTAGGGTAAGCAATTTTTTAAAAAGCTTTAACCTGCTCAACATGTATTTGGAAGTTGATGGTAAAAGAATTGGCCTTAGCGAAGCCGGTAATATGAAGCAATCCCTTGATATGCGCCATGCGAGTTTTACGAGTTCTTTTAATTATGGCGATAAAGCAGTAGTAACCTACACCTATTACAGCCTGCGTCAATTACCTTTTACGGTATTGATGGATGTTAGCATTACCGCAAAGAAAAATATAAATATTACCAGTGCCAGCGTAATGGAAGCGCCGGATGCCTTGAAAGAAGTGCAAAATTATTACAATGAAATTGACAGGCCGCATGTAGTAATTAGCCTGCTTACTTCTACCGCAAAAAGCCCTACCGGTAAATTATTAATGTGTGCCAGCAATACCTTTTTATTTACGGAAAAACATGGTGAAGAACCGCGGGTTATTCATGAAATGTGGGACAATAATATGCACCTGATGAAGTTTAGCAAACAATTAAAAGCGGGCGAAACCTATCATTTTTCAATAGCCGGATCTTCAATTACCTCGGCGCACCACGATGATCCGTTAAATGAAGCAGAACGTATGACCATTACTGCAAAATTGCAGGGGCGCGATAAGCTTATTGAATTTCACAACAAAGCATGGGACGAAATATGGAAAAGTGATATCACTATTGAGGGCGATGCGCAGGCACAGCAGGATATCCATAGCATGATGTACCACCTGTATTCTTTTGTAAGAGAAGGTACAGCATTGAGCCCCTCCCCAATGGGATTAAGTGGTTTAGGTTATAACGGCCATGTGTTTTGGGACACTGAAATTTGGATGTATCCTGCCATATTGGTGTTACACCCTGAAATGGCTAAAAGTATGGTGGAATATAGGTTTCAACGTTTAGCTGCCGCAAAACAAAATGCTTTTAACCATGGTTTTAAAGGGGCAATGTTTCCCTGGGAAAGCGCCGGTACCGGTGTGGAAGAAACACCAGTTTGGGCATTAAGTGGTCCGTTTGAACACCATATTACTGCTTGTGTTGGCATTGCAGCCTGGAATTATTATTGCGTTACGCAGGATAAAGAATGGCTGAAAGAAAAAGGCTATCCCCTGTTAAAAGAGACGGCACTATTTTGGACAAGCAGGGTAGAAAGAAATGGTCCCGGAAAATATGATATAAAAAATGTGGTGGCGGCAGATGAATGGGCCGAGAATATCGACAACGACGCCTTTACCAATGCAGCAGCAAAAGCGGTTTTGCAGGATGCCACGGCAGCCGCCATTTTATTGGGTTTAAAACCAGATGCCGACTGGATGAATGTTGCCAATAATATTCCGATTTTAAAAATGGATAATGGTGTAACAAAAGAGTTTGAAACGTATAAAGGCGAAGGCATTAAACAAGGCGATGTAAATTTATTGGCCTATCCGCTAAAAGAAATTACAGATTTAAAACAAATTAAAAAAGACCTTGAATATTATGAAACCCGGGTACCCAATGAAGGCACACCGGCCATGACGCAAGGCGTATTTGCTTTACTATATTCCCGCCTGGGTGATGGCGCAAAAGCCTATCATTTTTTTGAAGATGCCTACCTGCCAAATCTATTGCCACCACTACGGGTAATTGCAGAAACAAAAGGTGGCACCAACCCCTATTTTGGCACCGGTGCCGGGGGAATTTTACAGAGTGTGCTGATGGGTTTTG
>JAYTHI010000229.1:0-30839 GCA_043732685.1 Ferruginibacter sp.
TTTGATTTTAGCGGATTAAATTTTAATGAACTGCAAAATGACGGCTGGTTGATGATTGTACATCCGGATGATCGGGAAGAAAATATTAAAAAATGGAAACATTCAATTTCAACCGGAGAAGATTTTATTCTGGAACATCGTTTCAAAAGGCAGGATGGGCAGTATCGTTGGCAATTAAGCAGGGCAATACCTCAAAAGGATGAGGACGGTCAAATTCAAAGATGGGTAGGTACAAGTACAGATATTCATGAAATAAAAGAAACTGAACAGCAAAGAATTTTTTTTAGTCAACAGCCTTATTGAAGAAATTATTGCTGAAGTTCAACTTACTCAGCCCGATTGTGTTATTAATTTTAAAAGAGGTTGAAATCTGTCATTTTTTGCAGATAAAAATAGAATTGATCAGCTACTAATAAATTTATTAACCAATGCAATAAAGTTTTCGCCGTTTAATAAAAATATTGATGGCAATTGTAAAATTACTTTAAATGATGTGGCAATAACTGCAACGGATGCAGGGATTATTATTACTAAGACTGATCAGCAAAAAATGTATTAACGTTTTTAAGAAGTTTATGTAAAGTATGAAAAAACGTTTCCGGGCTTTGGCACAGGATTGTTTATTGCAGCTGAAATTATTTATAGGCATCAGGTCATAATTGGTGTTGAAAGTGAACCTGGCAAAGATTCTGTATTTTATTTTTCGTTACCAATACTAAAAAATATCTTGATGAGTGCAAATAGCAACTACCATATATTGGTAATTGATGACAATGAGGACATTTTATTTATGATAAAAGCAATGCTCGAAATTAAAGGGTATGCTGTTACTGTAAGCGACAATATTTTAGATATTGAAACCAAAATTAAATTAGTTAATCCCCACCTGATTATAATGGATATGCTTTTGTCAGGGGCTGATGGAAGAGAGGTTTGCACGCAAATAAAAAGTGCACCTTTAATTTTTGCTATTCCGATAATTATGATATCGGCCTTGCCTGCTGCAGCAAATAGTTGTATTGCTGCAGGTGCAAATTACTTTTTAGGTAAACCTTTTGAAATGAATGATCTCTATAAAACAGTTGCTTTGACCCTGTCTGAAGTAAATAAAAATAAATTAACAGCTATTTAATTTTATACTTATTAATTTACAATGCAATTATTAAAAACAAATAAATAAAAGAACATGAAAAAGTTATTAACTATTCTTTCTGTCAGCGCAATTTTACTAACGAATGTTGCTACTGCGCAAGATAAAAAAGAAGACAAATCAAAACGCCCAAGCCCCCCTGCGAAGGTTACCCAAACTCTCGCTTCAGGTGCAGTTGTATCTATTGACTATAGCCAGCCTTCTGTTAAGGGACGTACCATTGGTAAAGATCTTGAACCTAAAGATGGGGCCGTTTGGCGCACCGGTGCTAATGAAGCTACCGTATTTGAAACCAGTAAAGACCTTACCATTGATGGTAAGAAATTACCTGCTGGAAAATATAGTTTATTTAGTTTATCAGGAGCAAATGATTGGACAATCATTTTTAACAAAACATGGAATCAATGGGGCGCATATGATTATAAGCAAGCCGATGATGTATTAAGGGTTAATGCTACAGCCACCAAATCAACAACGCCTGCCGAGAAATTTAATATTGCCGTTGACAAAGCCGGTACAGTAAGGATGTTATGGGGTACAAATGTGGTAAGTTTTAAAGTTCAATAATTTATTAGTATTGTTTTAAGGAGCCTGGTTTTATACCGGGCTCTTTGCATTTAAGCCCCTTGTTTAAATTAAGCCAATTGTTTATCAATAATATTGGCATAAAATTACGGGTATACAGTAAAAAAAATATGTCGCAACATTCAAAAAAGTGGAAAGAAAAGGATATCCCTAATCAATCCGATAATAAGATAGACCAGGATTTCCCGGGTTTCCCTCATGGCACAGCTTCCAAGGCAATTATAAATCCCACAACTGAAGAGGAAAAAAAAATCGCTGCATTAAAATCAAAAGATGGTGAAAAAAATGATAACATTAATAAGGAAGACAATAAAAGTGATGAGGCACTTTCAATAGGTTCTGGAGGGGCCTTTGATAGTACGGAGCGCCTGCGGGATGAGGAGGATAATAGCAGGGAGGGAAAATAAATTAAGCTTTTACAGATACAATTTTTTTGAGCACGATAAGGTAAAAAAAGTTTGACTTTACTGTCAAACTTTTTTTAGCCCTTACATCAGGCATTAACAGCTTTGTGAAGATCCCTGTATTTCTTAATTAAATTGTGGGCTATTTTTAAAGTCGATTGCTGGTCAGTAATAACCTTTCTAACATCAGCGCTCATTTCGGCATCCGACGATAGTGCTGCGGTATAAGCTTTTTGTGCAGCATCTTCTCCAAACTCACAATTTTCTAAAACAGTTTGGCGATCATGTCCCGTAAATGTTGCCTTAACATCCATCCAAACACGGTAAATTTTACCACTTGTAGTAGAGTCTGTTGTATACTCCCCACCCAATTTATTTACTTCCTGGGCAAGTTCTGCAACGTATTTTCTACTGTCATTGGCCATACTATTAAATACAGACTGTAAGTCAATGTCTAAATTCTTGGTTTCTTCAGCTCCCTTCTGGTAGCCTGTTATACGGTCGTTATTGATTTCTATAAGGTCATTTAAAACCTCCACTAATTTTTCATTTGTTTGCATAATATTTCGTTTTTATACCTGCAAAAAAGCCAAAATGATGCCATTTATTTAGTTATTGGTTAACAATAAATCAAACCCTTGCTGTTGTTTACATCCCTACCCAAATGGGGAAAATCCTTCTCCAGCATTATTTTTTTAAAATTTTAGGGTAAGATGCGCAATTATTTTGCATAGGTTTTATTTTATTGAAACTATGAAGATTGCGAAGCCGTAATAAATGTGGCTTTAATTTTACAGTTCAATAAACCTTACTACATTGAATATATTTATTGAACTTTACACATGTTTAAAAATATTATTTTTATAGGAATGTTTGTTTTATTATCCTGCAGTCAGGTAAAAAATAAATACCCGCAGGTACTTATAAATACCAATTACGGCGATATCGTGGTTGAAGTATACCCTGACAAGGCGCCTAAAACAACTGCTGCATTTTTAAGTTATGTACAGGCAGGTTATTACAATAATGGTAGTTTTTATAGGGTGCTTTCCAATGAAAATGTTCCTGCCGAAAATAATACAGGTTTAATTCAGGGTGGAATTTTTCAGACAAATGCTGCAAAATTATTAACCCTACCAGGCATACCGCATGAGTCTACCAAACAAACCGGATTAGGTCATAAGGATGGAACCATTTCACTGGCAAGAACAACACCGGGAACAGCAAGTACCGAATTTTTTATTTGTATCGGAGATCAGCCACAATTTAATAGTAATGTTGATACCATTAACGGAGAAGGCTTCGCAGCATTTGGAGTAGTTATAGAAGGAATGGATATTGTAAGAAAAATACAAAATTCCGGAAATATTGGTGATGCATTTACAACTGCAATAAAAATTAACAGTATTAAAAAATTATAATCATTCCCAGGCGCCGGCCATGTTTAATTTTTCTATTGATTCCTTTGAAAGTGTAAGACCTGCTGCATCAATAAACGATTTTAATTGTTCCATATTTGTAGCACTTGCAATTGGTGCAGTAACCGATGGCCTGGCTATTAACCAAGCCAGGGCAACACTCGCCTGTGAAGTTGAATATTGTGTGGCAAGTTCATCTAAAGCAGTTAAAACTTTTGTACCGGATGCTGTTAAATATTTTTTTACACCGGCACCACGGCTGCTTTTCTCAAGGTCGGCCGGGTTACGATATTTGCCTGTTAAAAAACCGCTTGCTAAAGAATAATAACCAATTACCCCTAAATTGTATTGAAGACAAATGGCCTCTATTTCTTTTTCAAAAATGGCTCTTTCCAATAAATTGTAGTGCGGTTGAAATGTTTGGTACATAGGAAGATCCATTTCTTTGCTGATATTCAAGGACGCTTTTAATCTCTCTGCAGATAAATTTGATGCACCTATCCACCTTACTTTTCCTTCCTTTATTAGTTGCTGGTAAGTTGCCAGGGTTTCTTCAATAGGGGTATCTGGATCATCAAAATGTGTCTGGTATAAATCTATATAATCTGTTTGTAATCTATTTAAAGAATTTTCTACAGCCCCTAAAATATATTTTTTTGAAAGTCTTCTATCCCCATTTCCCATATCAGCACCAACCTTAGTTGCAATAATTACCTGCTGTCTGTTTTGTCTTTGCTTCATCCAATTACCAATGATGGTTTCAGATTCGCCACCCTTATTTCCAGTTTTCCAGCGTGAATATACATCTGCCGTATCTATCAAATTAAATCCTGCCTTTGTAAATCCATCCAATAAATTAAAGCTCGTGGCTTCATCTATTGTCCAGCCGAAAACATTGCCACCAAAGGTTATCGGGCCTACTTTTAGATCTGTGTTGCCTAATTGTTTGTATTTCATAATAGCATATGCTTATTGGTAACAATAGTTGCGAAGGGTTTAAAATTAAACTATCTTAAAAGCTATACCACTCCGGCCAATTCAAGACTTCTTTTACTAATATTTTTATAATCTATATTTTCTATAACAGTATCCGGACATGCAATGAGCGAAACACCTGCTTGTTTCCACCAGCGAGAATCAAATAATTTTTGCGCATGCACCACCCCAATGAGCCAGCTGTACTTAAATTCATTGTGCCATTCTTCTATCCATTCAAAATCGTTTTTATCTATTTTGGCTATATCATCAATACTTACAAACACCTTTAAATAAAAATCGTTGGTTAATAGGGTATCGGTTTGGTGAGCAATTTTTTTATATTCATATTTATATTTGTATCTCAATGCAGATACATCACTTAATACAGCGGAAGCTGTTGGAAATGCACCTGCACCCTTGCCTTTAAAAAAATGTTTATCAGCAAAACTACTTTCTGTAATTACCGCGTTAAATTCATTGTGTACATGATAAAGATCATCATCTGCTTTAACAAATTGCGGCAATACAAATGCAGCTAATTTACCGTTAGCAAGCTTTTGTGCGTTGGCTACTAATTTAATACTATATTTTTTTTCTTTCGCTACAACGGCGTCATGTAAAGAAATATTCTCTATCCCATTAAATATAAAATGAGTTGTCTTTGCGATAATACCAAAGGAATGCGCCAACAGGATGCTGAGCTTATTAGCGGCATCAAAGCCTCCAATATCCAGTAGTGGATTGCTTTCTGCAAACCCTAATTGTTTTGCCAATAACAAGGCGTCGTTAAATTCTAACTGATCCTGAAATATTTTGGTTAAAATATAATTGGTGGAGCCATTAATAATACCGCGGAATGACTGTAGCAAATCATTATCGTAATACTCTTCCAGATTTCTAATTATCGGAATACTTGCACAACAGGATGCCTCATACAAAAACGGCGTTTTATATTCTTGCTGCAAGGCATACAATTCTTCGAAATGTTCAGCAATCATTTTTTTATTTGCACTTACTACGGCCTTACCATTTTGTAAGGCCTGTTTTACAATTATAAATGCTGCATCTGCATCATCTATCAATTCTACTATTACATTTATATTATCATCTTCCAGCAAAAGCGCAGCATCAGTTGTAAAGGTAGCCGCGTCTAAACTTCTATGCTTATCCGGATTTTTAATACATATTTTTTTTATGGAAGCTTGTAAGTTAGGAGTACTCTTCAATACATCATATAAACCTTTCCCTACAACGCCGAAACCAAAAAGACCGATCGATAAATTATTTGTCGACATAATTATTTTATTGTTTTTATTAAATGAGCTGTTATTATTAAATTATTTCCAATTATTTTATCCTTTTTTAAGGACTTGGGCATAAAAAAAAGCCCACCGATAAATCAGATGAGCTTTGATATTTTTAATAAATATTTTGGCAAATGATCTGACTTATCTTCCCTAAATACAATCCCTGTTGAGACAGTATTTTGAGATGGAATTGGCACCTTTTCCTCAAGTTCATAAAATGAATTTAAGGATAGGTTGTCAAGGCTTCACAGGGCCATTACCCTCTGCCTTTCTTAATAAGTAATAAAAATGAACTTGATGCAAAGGTATAAGGAGTATTCTGCAAATACTAAAAATTTTTAAAAGTTTCTTTTCACTATTATTGTAAGTACCGTTGGTAGTAACTTTACCAATTACACCACCAATTTATAAAAAACGCTTTCTTAATTGTCTTATTACAACAACAATCTTTTTTTGTTCAGTAATAAATCATACCTCAAATATGAATACCATACAGCAAACATTACAACAATATTTTGGCTATAATACCTTCAGGCATAATCAGGAAGAGATCATTAACAATGTGCTTGCTAAAAAGGACTCTATTGTTTTAATGCCTACCGGAGGCGGAAAGTCTTTGTGCTATCAAATTCCGGCCCTTGTATTAGATGGGGTTACCATTGTGGTTTCTCCTTTAATTGCTTTGATGAAAGACCAGGTGGATGCGCTCAAATTAAATGGTGTTGCCGCGGCATTTTTAAATTCTTCCCAATCAGGAAGTGAACAGGCAAATATAATGAACCGGTTAAAAAGTAACCAGCTTAAATTATTATATGTGGCTCCTGAAAGATTAATGGGACAAGCTAATTTGCTCAATTTTTTAAAATCAATCCCTGTCTCACTTTTCGCAATTGATGAGGCACATTGCATCAGCCATTGGGGCCACGATTTCAGGCCGGAATATTTAATACTCGGGCAGTTAAAAATGCAATTTCCTCAGGTGCCCATTATTGCTTTAACAGCAACTGCCGATGCCCTTACCAAAAGTGATATCATACAAAAATTAGCCGTTACAGATTATACAGTTTATGAAAATTCATTCAACCGGCCCAACATCAGTTATTTTATCAAACCAAAGAAAAATTATTTTGATCAGTTGATCGATTACCTCGCGTTACATAAGGAGGATAGTGGTATTATTTACTGCCTTAGTCGTAACACAACCGAAAGCCTGGCCGCCGATTTACGCGAGGAAGGCTATTCAGCAGCAGCCTATAATGCCGGCTTAGATAAAGCAGTGAAAGAACATAACCAGGATATGTTTTTAAAAGATGAAATTAAAATAATTGTTGCCACCATTGCCTTTGGAATGGGTATCAATAAAAGTAATGTGCGCTTTGTTGTTCATGTAGATCTTCCCAAGAATATTGAAGGCTATTATCAGGAGACAGGTCGTGCAGGAAGGGATGGATTACCCAGTGAGGCTATTTTATTTTATGGTATCGGGGATGTTTTTAAACTTAAAAATTTTGCCAAAGTAGAAGGCAATGAAGCGCAAAGTAAAGTGATGCTGAAGAAGCTCGACCAAATGGCGGCTTTTTGTGAAACCAGACAATGCCGAAGAAAATTTTTACTGAATTATTTTGATGAACAAGCAGGTAATTTTTGTGGCAGTTGTGATGTGTGTTTAAGTAAAGAAGAAAAAGTAGATGCTACCATTGAAGCACAAAAATTATTAAGCGCTGTTTTTAGATTAAAGGAGCGTTTCGGTGTAAATTATGTGATTGATTTTTTAAGGGGGAGCAGCAGTACCGGCGAAGATCATCAACTGTTAAAAACATTTGGGGTGGGTAAAGATATTTCAAAAGATCAATGGAAGATTTATGTAAAAGATATGTTACACCTGGGCTACCTGCAACAAAGTAATGGGCAGTATCCTGTGTTGCAACTTAACGAAGCCAGCAAGCAGATTCTTAAAGGTGAGCTAAAAATCATGCTTGTTAAATCCATTTCTATTAACAAGGAAGCCATACAAAAAAATGCCATGGTGGCAACTGCCAACGCGCCGCTATTTACTATTTTAAAAACAGTGCGGTTTAATTTGGCCAGGCAGGAAAATGTTGCTGCATTTCAAATTTTTTCGGATGCAACCCTGGTTGAATTGGCAACCTTTTTACCATTAACCAATACCGCCCTTGCAAAAATTTCCGGTTTTGGAGATATCAAGTTACAGAAGTATGGCAGTTATTTTTTAGACCCTATTATTGACTACTGCAGGGCCAACAACTTAACAACTAAGATAGATTCAAAAGTTGCTAAACGCACAAAGAAAGTTACGGCAGCAGATAGAACCACCGATACTAAAATGCAAACTTTTCAGTTGTTTAAATTGGATAAAACCATTGATGAAATAGCCATTGAAAGAAAGGTTTCTGCCGCAACTATTCATGGTCACTTGGCACATTTTATTTTTACCGGTGAAATTAATATTGAAGAACTGGTAAGCAGAGAAAAAATAATTGTAATAACCAAAGCTTTAAGCGAAGCCACAGATGGCGCTTTAGCGCCTGTAAAAATTAAGTTGGGAGAAGCTTATAGTTATGCAGAAATACATGCGGTAATTAGTCATTTAAAAAGACGCAGTGAGGCTTAGTTAACCAAATATTTATTTAATAAAATAAAATAACAAGCCATTTCATTTTATAATTATCTAATGCTGATGATTATTTTTGACTTGCGATGAACACAATTTAATTCAATAATATTTATTCGGTTCACAACTAGGTCATATTTATATTCATCCATTCTGCCTGAGAAAGGGCCGGTAGTTCTGCCAATACTTTAACTGCAATTTTATGCTGTCCTTTTAAAATGGATTCTGTAACATAAGAATGTTCAATGGCCTCACTTTCCTTCATTCCAAAAAGTTTTATCAGGGGTATCATTTTATCACTGCCAAAATGTTTAAACAGCGGCTCATCCATGGCGCTAAAAACCCATATATCAGTAAATGGCCAATCTGCTGTTAGGGTTACTTCTTTTGATAACAGCGGATGATGCTCTAAAAATACCGGCGAATTGGTTTGACTCCATTCTGCAGAAACCACTTCTGCAAGAATTACGCGATTGGAGTCAAGGTTATTTTCTATAAAAATGGATTGATAGGTAGTAGCGGTATCATTAAACCAGGCTATAAATAGGGCATCCGGGTGTTCTTTCGCCAATTGAATACAGGCATTCATTTTTCCTGCACTGGTTATGTACACTTTATCCTTAAAAAGTTTACCTGTTTCACCTTCCCGCTTCTTACCAAATAAATTAAATAGCATAATTAAAATTGAGGCTGCAAATTAATCAACAAAATTTTGTAACAATATTTATAATTTCTTTTAAAACTACCTGTAGCTACTTTTATCGGGAGTTTAAAGGAATAGACTACATCTTCCTTAAAATTGACCCGGGTGCAAAATATTAGTTTCGGGTTGCTAAAATTATCAAAAAAGCCTGCTCAACCAAATCCGCCACTTTTTGTTTTGTATCTTTACAAAGAGTTTAAATACCATCATTTATTACATGGCAAAACAAAAAACAGCAGCTCCTGCGGCTTCTATCAGCAACGATTTTATTGAGGTTTTTGGAGCGAGAGAACATAACCTTAAAGACATAGACATAAAAATTCCTAAAAATCAATTGGTTGTATTTACAGGTGTAAGCGGCAGTGGTAAATCTTCCCTTGCATTTGATACCATTTATAACGAAGGGCAGCGCAGGTATATGGAAAGTTTTAGCGCCTATGCCCGGCAGTTTATGGGCGATATGGAACGCCCTGATGTGGATAAAATAACCGGACTTTCACCGGTTATCTCTATCGAACAAAAAACCACCAATAAAAATCCGCGAAGTACGGTTGGTACAATTACAGAAATTTATGATTTTCTGCGGTTATTATACGCAAGGGTTGGAGATGCCTATAGTTACAATACGGGTAAAAAAATGGTAAAGTTTAGTGAGGAGGAAATTGTAACCAATATCTTTTCTAAGTTTAAAGATAAAAAAATTAGTCTGCTTGCCCCACTGGTGCGTGGGCGCAAAGGGCATTACAGAGAATTGTTTGAAGACATTCGCAAAAAGGGATATCTAAAAGTTCGTATAGACGGAGAGGTTAAAGACCTGGTGGCAAAAATGCAAATTGATCGGTATAAAATACATAATATTGAAGTGGTTGTGGACAGGCTTGCCGTAACTACTGATATGAAAGTACGCATTAGCCAGAGTGTTCAAAAAACACTCCAGGTAGGTAAAGACCTTATGTTTTTGTTAATCAATGATGACAATAAAACGGTGCAATATAGCAAACAATTAATGTGCGAAGAAACCGGCATCAGTTACGAAGAGCCTTCGCCCAATGCATTTTCATTTAATAGTCCGTATGGTGCCTGCCCAACCTGTAAAGGTTTGGGCAATGTATACACCATAAGCATGGATGCCGTACTGCCCGATAGAAATTTGGCTATAAAAGATGGTGGTATTGCACCCCTTGGCGAGCAACGTGAAGCGTACATGTTTAAAAGTGTTGAAGCCGTTGCCAAAAAAAATAAAATTAGTTTGGATAAGCCGATTAAAGATCTTACGCCGGCAGCATTAAATTTAATTTTATACGGTAATGTGTTGGGTGCTGCTGAAGAGGATGCCGATGATAGTAGTTTAAATGAATCTGGTTTTGAACCCAATGGTAGTGCCGGCGATAGTTCTTTGGTTTCTCCCTATTCAGTTTCCCCGGATGGAAGTTTTGAAGGGATTATTCCCATGTTAAAACGTTGGTTTACGGGTAGCGGCACCACCGAGGCCATGCGGGAATGGGTAGAGAAATTTATGGAATTAAAAACCTGTCCATCCTGTAACGGTGATCGTTTAAAAAAGGAAAGTCTTTGGTTTAAAGTAGATGAGAAAAATATAGCCGAATTAAGTTCGATGAACCTCGATAAAATGGCCGACTGGTTTGATGGTGTTGAAAGGCGGTTAACTACTAAACAAAATGCTATTGCCAAAGATGTATTAAAAGAAATCAGGGACAGGCTTCAATTTTTATTGGATGTTGGCCTTACTTATCTTACTTTAAACCGTTCCTCTAAAAGCCTTAGTGGTGGCGAATCGCAGCGCATACGGCTTGCCACGCAAATAGGATCGCAGTTGCAGGGGATTACCTATATTTTAGATGAACCAAGTATTGGTTTGCACCAGCGGGATAACCAGCGATTGATTGGAGCACTGCAAAATTTACGTAATATTGGTAATAGTGTATTAGTGGTGGAGCATGATAAGGATATTATGCTTGCAGCAGATTATTTGGTAGACATTGGGCCTAAAGCTGGTAAACATGGCGGGCAAATTGTTGCCATGGGAACCCCTGAAGAAGTATTGGCAAGTGATAGTGATACGGCAAAATATTTAAGTGGTGCAAAGAAAATTGAGGTGCCCGCAGAACGGAGAAAAGGCAATGGTAATTTTTTAGAACTAAAAGGTACCAGGGGCAATAATTTAAAAAATGTTAGTGTAAAATTTCCCCTCGGCAAATTAATTTTAATAACCGGGGTTAGCGGTAGCGGAAAATCTACACTTATAAATGAAACATTGTATCCTTTATTAAGTAAGCACTGTTATAATTCTAAAGCAATGCCTTTAGAATATAAATCTATTAAAGGGCTGGAGCATATTGATAAAGTTATTGAAATTGATCAGTCCCCGATTGGCAGAACACCCCGCAGTAACCCTGCAACTTACTGTGGCTTTTTTACAGACATCCGTACGCTGTTTGCATTGGTTCCCGAGGCGAAAATAAGGGGTTATACAGCAGGTCGTTTTTCTTTCAATGTAAAAAGTGGTCGCTGCGAAGTTTGCGAAGGCGGAGGTATGCGGGTTATTGAAATGAATTTTTTGCCGGATGTGTATGTGCATTGCGAAAAGTGCAATGGTAAGCGGTATAACCGGGAAACATTGGAGATACGATACAAGGGAAAATCTATAAGCGATGTATTGGATATGACGGTAGATGAGGCGGTAGAATTTTTTCAGGCCGTACCATTTATTTATCGTAAGATAAAAGTATTAAAGGAAGTGGGTTTGGGATACATTACGCTAGGGCAAAGCGCCGTAACACTCAGTGGAGGCGAAGCCCAGCGTGTAAAGCTTTCAACAGAACTGGGTAAAAAAGATACGGGAAAAACCTTTTATATTTTGGATGAACCCACCACAGGACTTCATTTTCAGGATATACAACATTTGCTGGAGGTAATTAATAAACTGGTAGACCGGGGCAATACGGTATTGGTTATTGAACACAATATGGATGTAATAAAAGTTGCAGATCATATTATAGATATTGGTCCCGAAGGTGGTGACGGAGGCGGATTGGTTTTGTTTGATGGCTTGCCCGAAGACTTGATAAATGTTCAGGAAAGTTTTACCGGTAAATATTTAAAAGCTGAATTAAATTAAAATCTTCTGGTATGAGCAATGATAATTTGGGCAATTTTTTTGATGCCGGCGATTTTGGCGAGGAAGAAGATAATGCAGAGCATTGGAAACCCTTAAAACTGCTGGGTAATGCCTTATTTAAAAAATCGATTGAAATACTAAATCTTTCAGAATCGCTTTGTGATGTTATACCTGAAAACGATCATTCAGATGCTGCAAAAAGAATTTTATTGCAAAATGCTGTGGCCGTACCTGCCAAAATAAAAATTGCTATGGCAGTGGATGAAATTTATTCTTTTGTTATGGAGAATGCGGTACTTATTAAAGTAAATATGGTTCAATTGCAGGAGCAGCTTATAGCCTTAGGTGGTTTGCATAATGTAGAGGAAAAATACCTTGATGTTTTGCGAAAAGAAATAGAAGAATTTAGAAAGATATTTGTTAAATGGATAAGCTTTTTTGAAAAGGAAAATGATTTTCCCGATGAATGGCAGCTTTTTAATAATCCATCAAATTTTCCGGATGGAATGTAACAGGTAATAATCACGACTCACAGGCTACAGTATACAGATGTCCAATAATTTGCAAATAGTTGAATAAAATAAATTCCGCCTATTTTATTCTTATCAGTAAAGTAGTAATAAAATAATGGACAAAGGATAATAAAGAAATTTTGAAATGTGGTTTCAGAGGTTTAATTGCGTATAAGAATATGCGCAATCTTCCGGGGTTTAACTTCTATTATATCGCTTTGCCATTAATTATTTATAACAGTTGTAATACAACTACTAACCGCCTTTCGATTTATTGTACAACATTACCAGCATAAAACAGGTAACTAACAATATCATTTTAAAAAGGAAAGGATTGGTGTGTAAATTATTTTTCATACATATTATTTTAAAATTTTTTATTAAAATCTTGCCGGACACCTTATCTTTTTTGCTGCCTGCTTATCATAATCATTTCCGCCTGATATTCTAATGCCCAATTTTAAGGCTAATGAAAAATAGGCATCCTTGTTTTTTGAATTACCTCTTTGTTCTCCCGGGTCGGTACGGGTAATGCCGTTTCCGAATGATTTGTCATTAATTTGAATGGCAATATTTGCATCAGCAGGCGACAAATATTTATTGAAAAGGTCGTGATTAATGTAGGTGGTACTTATATCATCTATATAATCTGTGAAGGTTTTTCTGTACAAAAACTCTACGCCAACATTCACATTATCTGTAAGTAAATATTTTATACCTGCACCAATAGGTATGTTTAGCTGGGTTAGTTTATAATTTGGCCTGTTTGGATATTCTTTAAAGCCTTCTCCTTCTGTATGTAAAGGTTGCAAATAATGCCAGGTAACATTTCCGTTGGCATCTGTAAGAGAACCCATCGGATTAAAATGAAAAACACCTACACCTGCAAATACATAGGGACGTATAGCTGATATATAATCATCGTTTCCTAAATTGAGTAAGGATAGCGGAAAAAATTCAATTGCGGTATAGGCTTCAGAAATATTGCTTCTAAAATCAAGATTTCTATCTTTTCTATAAGTTTCATCGATACCATTTGTCTTAATAAGTTTATCTGAACCTTCAACATAAGTTAACTGCGCTGCAAATCTAAATCCAAGCCAATTATTGGGATAAACCGTTAAAAATAAACCTTTCATAAATTTGGTAACCGGTAAATTAACATCCTTTATAAATGTAGTTCCAATACCCCTATGTCCGCCAAGATCACCTAAAAAAAATGTTGGCCCAAAATTTAAACCTATCTCCACGTTGGCTTTTTCGGATCCTATTATTATATGCTGACAATAGATTTTATTGGTGAGAATTATTATGAGAAAAAGTAGAAGTATTCCTCTGCCGATAATGCAGTGTAAAATGGTTTTCATGCTTGTGGTGGATTTTGGACTGTGGGTACAATATTTAAAAATAACAAAAGCGGTAACTTATAAAATAGAATACCTTCTAAATTAAACGAGGTGCTGATTAAAATATTGTTTTTTGTCCAAAAAAATTAAAACGTAAAAAGCATTTCAATGTGGGGGATAAAATCTTCAAGATAACCATTGCCAACAGTTACAAAACCAAGGTTTTGGTAAAAGTCTTTTAAGTATTCCTGTGCGCTGATCCTGATGGTATTGCATTCAAATTGAAGCATCGTTTTGTTAATTGCGCGTTCCATTAATGACTTACCGGTACCCATTTTTCTCTGACTATCAGCAGTTAAAACTCTTCCAATACTGGCTTCGGCGTAAGAAAGACCGGGGGGTAATATTCGGCAATAGGCTACAAGTCTATGTGTTTCATTCCAAGCAGACAGGTGAAAAGATGCTTCATCTTTTCCATCAGCATCCTGGTATACACAATTTTGCTCCAATACAAAAACCTGGTTTCGCAACTGCAGTATTGCATACAACTCAATAGTTGTTAATTCGTTAAATGATTTGTATACCCAGTTGATAGTTGCCATGTTTTTAATTTATAAAAAGGTAAAGGTAAGTTGATTGGAGAAATGCAGGTCTGTTAATCAATCTTTTAAGAATTGAGGCAGGGAAATAATTATGGGTATGCTGTGCTGTTTACTTTGGTATTATCATAAAAAATAAAACCAATACCCGGCTCTGATTTTACTTTGTCATAAAAATTGAACAACAATTTTTCAATATCAGCCATTGTGGTAATAGCTTATTTAATAACCATATTTTTCTTTCCATTTTTCTTTTAAAAATTTTCTTAATTCTTCTTCCCGAACATTTTTTTGCGGCATATAAAACGCGGTTCCTTTAAGTTTATCAGGCAGGTATTCCTGCAGGGTAAAATTATTTTCGTACTGGTGTGCGTACTTATAGTCTTTACCATAATCCATATCCTTCATCAATCGGGTAGGGGCGTTGCGTAAATGTAAGGGCACAGGTAAATCTCCCAATTGTTTCACTGCTGCTAAAGCTGCGGCAATGGCTGCATAAGCCGCATTACTTTTTGCACTGCTTGCCAGGTAGGTTGCACATTGCGATAATATGATCCTGCTTTCGGGATAGCCAATCATGCTTACCGCCTGAAACGTACTTGTAGCAAGCAGCAAGGCGTTAGGGTTTGCGTTGCCGATATCTTCGCTCGCAAAGATCAACATGCGCCTTGCAATAAATTTTACATCTTCACCCGCTTCTACCATCCTTGCCAGCCAATATACGGCACCATTCGGGTCGCTGCCGCGCATACTTTTAATAAAAGCTGAAATGATATCGTAATGTTGTTCCCCTTTTTTATCGTATAAGGCAATGCGTTGCTGGGCAATTTCCATTACTTTGGCATCTGTTATACTTGCGTTAACCCCCAACACATCGGTAACCAGTTCCAGCAGGTTTAACAATTTTCTTGCGTCGCCACCAGAAATGGTCAGCAGGGCTTCCGTCTCTGATAATACAATATTTTTTGTTTTTAAAACGGCATCTTTTTCAAGCACCAGTTTTAAAAGTTCAACCAATTCTTCTTTACTGAGTGCCTTTAAAACGTATACCTGGCAACGGCTCAGTAAGGCACTGTTTACTTCAAAGGAGGGGTTTTCGGTAGTGGCACCAATTAGTCGGATAATGCCTTTTTCAACTGCACCCAGTAAGGCATCCTGCTGGCCTTTATTAAAGCGGTGAATTTCATCAATAAATAAGATAGCCCCGGGTTTTGTTTTAGCATCCTCAATAATTTCACGTACTTCTTTTACGCCTGCTGAAATAGCACTTAAGGTATAAAATGGCACATTTAAGGTATGGGCAATAATATTTGCAATGGTTGTTTTTCCTACTCCCGGTGGCCCCCATAAAATCATGGAAGGAAGTTTGCCTTGTTCAATTGCAGTTCGCAAAATACTTCCATACCCGGTTAAATGTTGCTGTCCAACCAATTCATCTAAATTGGATGGGCGCATTCTTTCTGCTAATGGTGCTAAACTCATATTGTAAATATATAATTTCGGATGCTTTACAAACCCCTACCGGTTTTTAACTACTATTTTATTTTATAAAGTAAGTTGAAACTATAAATGCTGCACCTGTTTTATAAAATGCGGAGTAGCACTAAAATTTTTTACTCAATTATTTGATGCCGGCAGGTAAGGTGAAATATCTTTTGGGCTTACTGCTTTTTGTTGATCATTCAATTCAATAACTATTAGATATCCATTTGCACCCCCTGCTTTTTTTACAGCATTTATTAAAAGTTGCTGGTCGCTGGTAGATCTTTTACCTGCATCATCCCAAAATTCACGGGTACATAAGCAGCCTGCAGTTGGTGTGTAAGGATAATATGTTTTACCAACATAAAAATGCGGATCAACTGTGGTGCCATGTGCAATAATTTCAGTTCTGCCTGCCGCTCCCGCGATAAAGGATTGGTAAATAGATTCGTAATTTTTTAATGGTTCAGGTAATAGTTTTGCATATAATCTTCTGTTCCAGATAGTGTCTTCAATAATGCTGTCTTTTAAAAAATGTTGAGGCGATGTTTCAAAAGGCATCGTAAGTTGAAGGTTTTGTGTAGGGCCAATAAATAAATTATTGCTTTTACCAAAACCATCAAGTCGGTAAATACCCTGCGGCGTATTGCCGTTAGAAATATAAAAAGGCATATTGCTTAAACTTCTTGCCAATTGGCGGGTATAAAAAATGCTTCCCAAACTATCCCTTATATAATTGCCCGAAGTATCTTTCACAAGTACAATTCCGGGGTAATTTCTATTTTTATTTTGGATGCTGTAGACCACTACATTGCCTTGTAAATAGGTTGATGCAAATAAACTTCGTACAGCAGTCTTACCCGCAAATTTAGGTTTGTCGAAGCTATCCTTCAATTGCTGTAATAGAGCAGCAATTATTATTAATTCCTTTTCTGCCACAAATTGCTGACTTCCTTTTTTTGTTTGTTCCAACAAAATGCGTTTGTTTTTTATAGTTGTATCGCAGCGCAATAAATAATTTACACCCATGGCAAATATTTTTGCATCATTGGTTTTACTTATTAAATTATTTAGCTGTTTTGTAAAACCATTGCTATTGTCTGCATACAACATTTCAATAAAAGTTTGTTGAAATTCCGCGGACCTTAATACAATACTATCGGCAGCAAGTTGTAATTTTTTATTTAACCAGGGTGATTGATAATTAATTAACTCGATGGCACTGAATGCATTTTGCCATTTGTCTTCTGTTATGGAATCCAGGGGTAGGGATAGGTTTTTGATGATGGATCTATCAACCAGGTTCTTGTAAAAATTTATTCGGTTTTGAAGATTGGTAAACTTTGCGTAAACCGTCGAATCCTTTTGTGCAGCAGCCTGGTAACAATGGGTAATGATAAGGGCAAGAAAAAATATTTTTTTCATCTGCGCAAAAGTAAATCAAATAAAATAAAATGGTATTTCGTCGTTGTAGGTTTTGCACTTCATAACTAAATACAGTAATTAACCAGTTGAGCCGCCGTTATGTGTTTTTACCAACGGCTCTAGCTTTCCGGACAAAGTTGCGAATAAAAAAAGCCAAAGGATTGTTCAATCAGAGGTATATCCGAGGCTTTGCACATAGGCTCACTGAGAGATTAGTTGGGAATTGGAATATTGTTGCAGCTACAAATATGGCTTCCCCAAAGATGCCGAAAGCTTTTGGAGATTGCCGTTCATGTAATTACGCTTGGGTACTATTAGCAGGCTAATTACCTTCAACAAATGATAACTTTCATTCTTTGGATAATGCTTTTTATTCTTTGCTGGCCACTGGCAATTTTGGCGTTGGTTCTGTATCCTATTTTTTGGATATTGACCATTCCATTCAGGTTGTTAGGTATTGCGGCAGATGGCGTTTTGGATTTAATTAAGGGCATCATTATGCTGCCGGGAAAGATGTTGCGGCGTTAAGTGTAGTTCCCTGAACCGACTTTCTTTCCCTGCGAGTATCCAATTTCGAATTCCTTAGCTTTATACCTGTAAGCTTCTTAGGGGAGAGCCTGATTAAATAATAAAACTATTTGTGTCAGTATAAGGCGCAGTACTCGCCGCTAATTATTGCCCACCGTAGCTTTTGTATATCTTTAATACATATTGGTATTCGTTGAGAAAAAAAAAGTTACTTTTATATCAGTCATAGTTTCACGTTCCGTTCCAGACTTTAAATTATAATACGGAACCGCTTCATAACGTTTAGCCATGGTTTTACCTGGTAATTGTTATTGAACAGAAACCAAGGTTGCAAATGAGCAGGATTGAGAATTTCAAAAAAGTTAGTTGGAGAGGTTTATCCGATGTTAAAGAGTTTTAAGTTTTTAAGAGTGGGTCGTGCGGACACGAACCACGGCGTTAGGTATTCGTTGAAAAAAGACGAGTTTCTTTTATAGCAGTCATAGTTTCACCTCAGGTTTCAGGGTTTAAATTATAATAAGGAATGCGATATTTTACGCTAAGCCCTGATTTATGTAGTGATTTTTCGTGAAACAAATATAAGGTTGAAAATGCGCGGCAGCACGATTGTCAAAAACTTAATTTGAAATGTTTATCATACGTTAAAGGGTACTAAGTTTTGAAGTGGAATGTATAGAGATAAACAACTGCTCCAGGAATGGTCAATCAATTATCTAAAATCGTTATTTTGTATAATAGTACAGTTCTTTGCCTGCATAATATTGATTAGCCTGCGATAATTGTTTTGTATATCTGGCCGAAAGGGGTAAGTTATTTTTATTATAAATGTAGCTTTTCGTAAAATAATTCTCATCATTAAAATTACTTACCGTACGATTAAATTTACTTCCAATAATATTATTTTTACTTTTTGCCATAATGAAATTAAAGTTTCCCACCTCACTAGGATCGAAGGGATAGGGATCCGTCAGCTGAAAAATAAAGCTTATCCGTTTAAAAGGATTTAGGTGGTTGTCAAATTGATTTTCATATTTATAAGTACCCACGAAGAATGACAGCATATTTTGGCCATTAGTACGCACATCAGTTACCACATTACTATTATTTAGAACTTCCTGATGGTAAACGGTATCCTTTTCGGAACCTAATGCGTAATAAATAGTAACCTCTACATCACCTTGTGGGGAATAGTAGATGTTCAATTCCGAACTATCAACCATATTTTGGACGAATGAATGTCTAACTTTTACAAGCTTACCATTTAAATACTCAACCTTGTCTATTTCAACATCTTGAGGAAAATCTTCTTGTTGAAATAAAACCTTATTTGGCAAACTATCACGTCCGTTATATTGAGCAATTACATGGATTTTATCAAGTAAAAAACCGGTTGCAGTATCATATTCAGTAAAATCGTAGGTACTAAGTCGCTTCAACTCATCATAGGTAAAAGCCATTTTATATAAGGTATCTTTAGAGCTGGGATGAAGGGTATCCAACTTTACAAATAATTTTAATAATGTACTGTCGTTGTTACTTACAATAGAACTATCAACAAAGGGTTTATTAGGGAGACTATTCTCTTTTTGACAATTTGAAACGGCTACAATAACCAGACAGCCCATTATTATTGGCAATAATTTAATATTCATATTCATAATTAAAAAAATGAATATATAATTTAAAAATCAACCAAAAAAAATTTTTCCCAACAGAATAGATAACCCATTGATTATAAAATAAATATTATTTCCCCCGATATTGGTTTATGCTTTCCCACTCGTGCGAGGCTGAGGTTTCTTCATAGCAATGTCCTCCCGAGCTTGTGGGTTGGCCAAGGACGTTGCGTATTACTAAGGCCAATATTTGCTTCTATTACCTCTAACCTTTCTAACGTAAATCAAGCATATAATTAAATGCAAAAGGGATTCAATTAAATCAAAGCGCTGTTCAACTAAACGCAACGTCCGGCTTTGCACATTGGCTCGTTGGGACGTTGCCTGGAAAGGGAATGCTTACACATAAAAAAACCTGTTAGCAAGCCAACAGGTTTTGATAAAATATGTAATCGGATTATTGCAGATTTAATTTCAATTGCAATTCCTCAAATTGTTTTTCGTCAATGGTTGAAGGTGCATCCAGCATAACATCACGGCCACTATTGTTTTTAGGGAAAGCTATAAAATCCCTGATGCTTTCGCTTCCGCCTAAAATAGCGCACAAACGATCTAAACCAAATGCCAGTCCGCCATGCGGAGGAGCTCCATATTCAAATGCACCGAGTAGAAATCCAAACTTATGTTGTTGCTCTGCCGCATCCATACCAAGGGCTGCAAACATTTTTTCCTGAAGTGCACGTTGAAAAATACGGATGGAACCGCCACCAATTTCGTTGCCATTTAAAACCATATCGTATGCATTGGCTTTAATGCTTGCATAAGGATGTTCAAGGTATTTTGAAGCATCGCTTATTACCGGATCATTGTTGATCATGATATCAATATGTGCAGGCTTGGGCGATGTAAATGGATGGTGTCTGGCAACCCAGCGGTTATCCCCTTCCGCATATTCAAAAAGAGGAAAATCCATTACCCACAGCAATTTAAATTCCGTTGTTTTACGCATACCCAATCGTTCGGCAAGGTACATGCGTAAATCGCTTGTCGCTTTTCTGGTGCGCTCTTCTGCGCCGGCCAGTATTAAAATTAAATCGCCGGGTTTTGCATTTGTTGTTGCAGCAATGGCTTGTAATTTTGCGGCATCGTAAAATTTATCTACACTGCTTTTAAAACTTCCGTCAGCAATACATTTTATAAATACCAATCCTTTCATACCAATTTGCGGACGCTTTACCCAGTCTGTAAGTTCGTCTGTTTGTTTGCGGGTATATTCGCTGCAACCCGGTATAGCAATCGCTAACACTGTTTCTGCGTCATTAAAAACGCCGAAGTTAACGCCATCAATTAAAGTGGATTGAGCACTTTGTAATGGAAAAGCATGTTGAGGAAATTTTATGTTGGCGATCTTTATATCGAACCTGATATCCGGCTTATCATTACCATAATTCCACATGGCGTCTTCCCAGGTCATTCTTTCCACCACATCGGTATAGTCAATATTTTTTACGTCTTTAAAAATTCGTTTTACCAAACCTTCAAACATATTGATGATGTCTTCCTGCTCTACAAAACTCATCTCGCAATCTATTTGTGTAAACTCGGGCTGGCGGTCTGCACGCAAGTCTTCATCCCTAAAACATTTTACAATTTGGTAGTATCGATCGTAGCCGCTAACCATCAGCAATTGCTTAAAGGTTTGCGGACTTTGTGGCAAGGCATAAAACTGTCCTGGGTTCATTCTTGAAGGAACAACAAAATCTCTTGCACCTTCGGGAGTAGATTTTATCAGGAAGGGCGTTTCAATATCCATGAAATCATTTTCGTGAAGATAATTGCGGGTACTTCTTCCTACAGCATATCGTAACTCTAAATTCTTTTTAACTATATTTCTGCGAAGGTCTAAAAAACGGTACTTCATCCGCAGTTCATCCCCACCATCAGTATCATCCTGAATGGAGAATGGAGGAACGGCAGATTTATTTAAAATGGTAAAGTCCGATACTACAATTTCAATATCGCCGGTTGGCAGATTGCTATTTTTATTGCTGCGTTCATTAACAGCACCTTTTACCTGCAAAACAAATTCGCGCCCCAGCGGATTGGCGTCTAATTTTTCGTTTAAATTTTCAGCAAATAACAATTGGGTAATTCCATAACGATCGCGAATATCTACAAAAGTAATGCTGCCAAATTTACGAATGGTTTGCACCCAGCCACTAAGGCTAATTTCTTTATTTATGTCGGCAATTCTTAATTCGCCGCAAGTATGAGATCTGTACATTTTTACTTAATTGAGGCGCAAATATACGTTCTGTAAGGCTTTTTTGAAAATTGAATATGTTGACCGTTTAACTATAACAGGCTGATGGTACAGTTAAATTAACAGGTTTAAAATAATATTAAAAAAACCCGGAGAGAAATAATTCATCCAAATAAGGCATTAAACATAAGCCATTTCTGCATAAGCTCCAATAGGGTAGCCTAATTGAAAAATATAGACTTGTCCAACAGGTGAACTTTTAATCTTAAGCCCTAAAATCAGGCATTAAGAAGATGGTTATATTCCGGCACCAAATTTTTTAAGGTATTAAATAATATTTTCTACATGGTTTCTACAGCCAATGGGTGCCTTGGTTTCCACCACATATAATAGTAGGCCAAAATTAAAATGCCCAATCCAAAGGGTATAATAGCAAGATGTTTGTAGGTAAATTCACCAAATAAAATATTGCTGTCAAAATGTAAAAATTCGCTGATCATCCAGTAAGAGTTTGCTGAAATCCATACCACTATTGCTACATTATGACATACCTCGCTCATGTATTGCCTGGTGCGCATTGCTATCACTATCGCAATTATTAAGGTTGGAAAAATCATTGCAATGCCCAACGGTTTCCAAATCATACACCAGCTGATGTCTTTTAACAACCAAAAAACAATGTGCAGATTTTCCATTTTACGGTAGCGCAGTGGAATAGCATATACTTCTTTACTCATGCATAAAATATTTTGCGCGAATATAAATTATTACAACACACGAAACACCGGATACCGTAAATGTTCGGGTTCGTAATAAGGTGAATTTAAATAAATAAATTGCAATTGAGCAGGTGCATCGGTGGCAAATTTAATATCCGTAAGTTTTTTTTGTGCTAATTTATTTTGTAATTCAGGGTTATTTTTTAAGACTTTCGCTGCTATGTCATCCCACCGATAATCACTGTAGCCTTCCTTTTGCTGAAGGATGGCATCAAAAAAATTCCAGGAAAAAAAACTATCCTCGCCTGTTGGTTCCAGCATTTCAACAATATATCGATTGGCAATTTGATTCATCGGTATATAAACCGTTCCCCTTAAAAAATGCATCTCCTGTATGGAAGCAGAAACCTTAACCCCGCTATTTTTATGGTGCTTTTCGTAAGCCCTAATTCCGGCATGATAATCCTCAATATGATACACTTCTACCGTTAAAATGGTATCTCTTGCAAAAGATTCCATTTTAACCTTATTTAGTTGCAGTAATTCGATAACGTTTTGCCAACCTTGTCCGATGATGTACCCCTTGGGTTTGGAAATTAAATTTGTTCCTTTAAAACTGTTGAAAAACTTTACCTGTTTTGTAAAGGGCTTGCTATGATCGTAAAACATTTTTGGCAGCCCCGTAGCCTTACTGGTTGCAAAACCTTGTTGATAACCCTTAAAATTTATGTATTTGTAAATGCTTGAATCTACCCTAAAATTTAAAGCGAATTGTTGTTGGCTGATAACCTCCTTCTTTAATTGTTGTCTTAATAAAATTATACTATCTGCATTTTTACTTGCAGTTGCAATCATGGTCTGCAGCAGGTTGTAGGTTGCCTTAACTCTATCTGCAAAGGGTTTTAACATATGGGTTTCGGGCATAAAACTAATGGTGCCAAATAAGGCCGCATAACCCGAGGAGTACCTTGGCGGATCATAAAACATTTCCATCCCATTGTCCGGACTGGCGGTTTCAAAATTTACATAGGGCGTCATATCCCAGTTTTTTTTTGCCATACCCCGGTTTAACTGCGGTTCAAAACTTTCTTTAAGCCAGTTGCCCAAATTGCCGCCAAGTTTATCGTATTGGGTGGTAATTAGCGTCATGGTATGTTGGTAATCTGCGCCATCACTTACATGGTTGTCAATAAAAATATCGGGGTCAAGGCTATGAAAAATTTTTGTAAATGACCTTGCTTCCTTGCTATCACATTTGGTAAAATCGCGGTTGAGATCCAGGTTTTGGGCATTACCTCTAAATCCATATTCGAGCGGACCATTTTGGTTTACCCTTGATACGGCACTACGATTTAAGCAGCCTCCAATATTATAAACGGGTATTATAGCAAGCACTACATTGTCTGGCAGGGTAATATTTTTATTTATAATATCCCTAACCAATAACATACTGGCATCAATACCGTCGGGCTCCCCGGGGTGTATGCCATTGTTTATTAAGATGACTACTTTATGTTTTAAATGCCATTGCTTTAAGTTGAAATTTTTATCCTTGCTAAGCAGTACCAGGTTTAAAGGATAACCTGCATCAGTGCTGCCTGCAGTTGTAACCTTTACTATAGCAGATTGTTTACTCAATTGCTTGTACCAATTAATAGCTTCAAAATAAGTAGCAGATGCTTTTCCGCCGGATTTTTCAAAAGGGCTTTGCTGTGCCGATGATAGTTGTAAAATGCTGACTAAAAGCGCTGTAAAAATATAAAACTTCATATTGTAACTTTGTAACAAGCTACAATTTTTTCATAAGCTTAGATTTGAATAATTGGATTGAGGAATATTTATGGTATTGTTACGGGAATAGCAGCTGTATTTTAGCGTTTAATTTTATTAAACAGGAAGGGGATATTATGAAGAATGCCTGAAAATAAATAACAAAAAAAGCCTGTCGACTTTATTTCGACAGGCTTTTAAATATAATAATCTATAAAGTTTATGCTGCTTTCGCTAATGCATTCACTTTTTTAGCAAGTTTACTTTTTAAATTAGCAGCTTTATTTTTATGGATAGTTCCACGTTTAGCTAATTTATCTATCATTGAAGAAACACTTGGTAATTTTTCTGTAGCGCCTTCTTTATTGTCTATTGCTTTAATGTCACGTATTGCATTACGGGTAGTTTTACCATAATAACGGTTACGTTCGTTGCGTTTTGCACTTTGACGGACATCTTTCTTGGTTGCTGCGTGATTTGCCATTTAATTCTATTTTTGGGCTGCAAAGATAACATTATAAAATAACAATCCATCATTTTATCAATTTAATTTAAAACATGGGATTCCTCCATTTCCAGACCTCAATTAAGGACTGGATTTTACCGCTATTCTTTAAGAAATTTGTAAAATGCCACTATAATATATTTCTACAAATTATATGCTTACATTAAAAAATATCATCAAAATATTTTAAAGACAATGAAATTATTTGACTAACAAAGGAAACCTTTAAATTCACTCAATGGTACTATTCAATTTATACTCACAAATTTATAAGATTTTTAAGTAAAAAGCGTTGATGAATGAGCTTTAAAATGCCGATATTTGCAAGCGCATATTGATGGAGCTAATAAAAATTTAATATTCTTTATACAATGAAAGATTTTCAGTTTATTACTAATTCTCACCCCGCATACATAGAAAATTTATACCAGGATTTTGTGAAAAATCCGGCAAGTGTTGACGAAGACATGCGAATGTTTTTTGAAGGATTCGATTTTGCTGTGAGCAATGAAACAAAAGCAACTAATGGAAAAGCTGCCGTAACAAATGACACGATAACTACTACTACTATTACTACTGCGGCCCCTGCCGCAATTGATTGGATGAGCGAAATAAGGGTTTACCGTATTATTTTGGGGTATAGAAATAAAGGCCATCTATTGGCAGATACCAATCCTATTCGTCCGCGTAAAAATAGAGGTGCTAATATTGAACTGGCATTTTATGGCTTAACAGAGGCTGATCTGGATAAAACATTTAATGTAGGTACCTTAATTGGACTGGGCGCAACAACACTTCGAATTATTTTGGCACATTTGGAAAGATGTTATGCCACTCATATCGGTATCGAATTTAAATACATCAGCGATCAAAAAAAAGTAGATTGGCTAACTAAGGCAGTCGAAAAAACAATGCTGCAACCCATCGGCTTGCCGCAAAAGAAAAGAATTTTACAAAAATTGAATGAGGGTGTAATGTTCGAAAAGTTTTTGCACACTAAATATATTGGTCAGAAACGATTTAGTTTAGAAGGCGGCGAAACAACCATTGCAGCCCTTGATGCTATAATAAATGCATCTGCCGAAGAAGGCGTGCAGGAAGTGGTGATAGGTATGGCTCACCGTGGAAGATTAAATGTGCTCGCTAATATTTTAGGTAAAACATACGAACAAATATTTAGTGAGTTTGAAGGAAAAAGTACTCCCGATACCACCATGGGAAGCGGCGATGTAAAATATCATTTAGGCTTTAGTAGTTTATTGGATACGGCCAATGGAAAAAAAATCCATTTAAAACTTTGTCCTAATCCTTCACATTTGGAAGCGGTAGACCCTGTTGTTATTGGTTTTGCACGCAGCAAGGCCGATGTTTTGTACAACAGTGACTATGATAAAATTCTGCCAATACTCATTCATGGTGATGCCTCGGTGGCAGGTCAGGGTATTGTGTATGAGGTTTTACAAATGAGTGGTTTAAAAGGTTATTATACCGGTGGTACCATACACTTTGTCATCAACAATCAAATTGGTTTTACAACCGATTTTGGAGATGCCCGTACCGCCGATTATTGTACTTCTGTTGCAGCAATGGTGCAAGCACCGGTATTGCATGTTAACGGAGATGATGCTGAAGCCGTAGTAAAAGCAAGTGAAATCGCTACGCATTACCGGCAGGAATTTAACAGCGATATTTTTATTGATATGGTATGCTACCGCAAACATGGCCATAACGAAGGTGATGAGCCGAAGTTTACACAGCCTCAATTGTATGCGTTAATTGACAAGCACCTTAACCCCCGGGAGATTTATACCGAATTTTTAATAAAGAACGGCGAAGCAGATGCACAGGCATTGGCAAAAGAAATGGAACAAAAGTTTTTGGCCGACCTGCAGGAAAGATTGGATGAAGTAAAACAACACCCATTACCTTACAGTTACCAGCAACCTGAAATAGTTTGGAATACGTTGAGAAAAGCTACCGCTGCAGATTTTGATGTATCTCCGGTTACCGCCATCAGCGAAGCGAATTTTGAATTGTTATTTGATAAATTAATGAAATGGCCCGGTGATTTTAAGCCCCTGCGAAAGGTGGAGAAATTATTACAGGATAAAATAAAATTATTTGAAACCGAACAAAAGGTAGATTGGGCAACAGGCGAATTGATGGCTTATGGCAGTTTATTAATTGATGGAAAAGATGTGCGCATGAGCGGACAAGATGTAAAGCGGGGAACCTTCAGCCATCGTCATGCAGTTTTGTATGATGAAATCACCAATACAGAATACAATCGGTTAGATCATTTTACCCCAATGCAAGGCCCTTTTCGTATTTACAATTCTTTATTAAGTGAATATGCTGTATTGGGCTTTGAGTATGGTTATTCCATGGCTAACCCAAATTCCTTAGTAGTTTGGGAAGCACAGTTTGGCGATTTCTGTAATGGTGCCCAAACCATGATTGACCAGTTTATAGTTGCCGCCGAAACAAAATGGCAACGCATGAACGGTGTGGTAATGTTATTGCCCCATGGTTACGAAGGACAGGGCCCGGAGCATAGCAGCGCCAGAATGGAAAGATTTTTGCAAATGTGTGCCGAATTAAATATTGTCATCACCAATATTACTACTTCCGCTAATTTGTTTCATGCCTTACGCAGACAGTTGACATGGGCATTCAGGAAACCACTCGTCAATTTTTCTCCAAAGGCGAACCTTCGCCACCCGGGTAGCTACAGTTTAAAAACTGAATTTACCGGCGGGAAATTTAAAGAGGTTATTGACGATGTTTTTGTAAAAGATGCAACTGAAGTAAAGAAAGTATTATTCTGCAGTGGTAAAGTTTATTTCGATCTGGCCGAAAAGCAATTGAAGGAAGACAGGCAGGATATTGCCATTGTACGTCTGGAACAAATTTATCCGATTCCGCAAAATCAATTGGATGAATTGTATAAAAAATATAGTAAAGCAATCTGGCATTGGGTGCAGGAAGAGCCATTAAATATGGGTGCAGCAACATTCTTAAGAATGAATCTAAAAAATATAAACTTCTTTATCATCAGTCGTACACAAAGTGCCTCTACTGCAACGGGTTTTAGTAAAATTCATGCACAGGAGCAAGCGGCCATACTAGAAACAGCCTTTTCTATATAAATTAAATTTCAAAAGATCATTTAATAAAAAGGTAAAACGCCATAATAAATAGGAATAACTTTAAAGCAACTTATAAAAGTTTTTAAAAGGGGAATTTATTTAAACCCTTTAAAAAACGATTTTAAATAATCTTGTAATTTATCCGAAATTCGCATAACTAAACAAATACAATGGCACTAGAAATAAAAGTTCCTTCGGTAGGAGAAAGTATAACAGAAGTTACCTTGGTGAAATGGTTGAAAAAAGATGGGGCATGGGTAAACAGAGATGAAGTTATTGCAGAATTGGAAAGTGAAAAAGCAACTTTTGAGATTAATGCAGAACAGGCAGGAACATTAAAAATAATTGCTGTTGAAGGAGATACCTTAAAAATTGGAGATTTAGCCTGTAGTATTGATACCGATGCGGCTAAACCTGCTGAGACAGTACCGGAAG
Source organism: Ferruginibacter sp. (assembly GCA_043732685.1). Taxonomy (GTDB): domain Bacteria; phylum Bacteroidota; class Bacteroidia; order Chitinophagales; family Chitinophagaceae; genus Ferruginibacter. The sequence continues at coordinate 28,666 of JAYTHI010000229.1, forward strand.
TTAAAACCATTGCACCCGTGCCAGTAGCGACAATACCAGCAACGGTGTCAGCACCCACACAAACAATAGCGCCAACAGCGTCAGATGTAAAAGCTACCCCGGTAGCCGCCGCAATAATGGCTGATAAAAAAGTAGATGCTAAAACGGTAACTGCAAGTGGCAGTAACGGAAAGATATTTAAACAGGATGTTTTAGAAGCCATCAATAATCCGGGCAGAAAACCAGGGGTAGAATTATTCGGCAGAAATACCCGTAGCGAAAAAATGAGTAACCTGCGCAAAACAATCAGTCGCCGGTTAGTTGAAGCAAAAAATACCACCGCCATGCTTACTACTTTTAACGAAGTAGATATGAGTGCCATTATGGAAATAAGGGCAAAAAATAAAGATGCATTTAAATTAAATCATGGCGTAAATCTGGGCTTCATGAGTTTTTTTACCAAGGCCTGTTGCTTTGCATTGCAGGAATGGCCTGCTGTAAATGCAAGTCTGGATGGTGAAAATATTAAATACAATGATTATTGCGATATATCTATTGCAGTATCAGCTCCCAAGGGTTTGGTAGTGCCGGTTATTCGCAATGCCGAAAGTTTAAGCATGGCAGAAATTGAGAAAAAAGTTGTTGAGCTGGCCACTAAAGCAAAAGAAAATAAGTTAACCATCGAAGAAATGAGCGGCGGTACTTTTACCCTAACCAACGGGGGTGTTTTTGGTTCTTTAATGAGCACCCCAATTATAAATATTCCGCAAAGTGCTATTTTAGGAATGCACAAAATTCAGGACAGGCCAATGGCCATTAACGGACAGGTTCTAATAAAACCCATGATGTACCTGGCATTAAGTTACGATCACCGTATTATTGATGGCAGGGAATCTGTTAGCTTTTTGGTAAGGGTAAAAGAATTATTAGAAAATCCTGCCTTACTATTATTTGGTAAAGACCCCATAAAAAGTTTATTGGAATTATAAATTATGATAAAGATTGCAGCAAAATTTATAATATAAATGTAGGCTTATGGCTTGTCGTAACTTTTATGTTTCCTTTATGCAGTACAATTCCCGTTAACATTGATTTACTTATAGAACAAATTTTGAATTTTGTCTATTGAGTTACAATCATTTGCTTACCATTATCAGGGGTCTAACCTGTTTAATTATTTTATTTCCAATTCTAAATTTTCCTTATGAGCCGATATCATTCCTATATTAATACCGCTGTTGCATTGCTGGATACCTACAAAGGGGAACAGCCATTTGCAATTTTTATAAAAAATTATTATGCGCAACATAAAAAATACGGTTCAAAAGATAGAAAACAAATAACCACGCTTTGTTATAATTATTTTAGAATTGGCTTTGCTGCAAAAGATAGTTCGGTTGAACGAAAAATATTGATCGCTAACTTTTTATGTTCTTGCGAAAGTAATGATCTCTTAGAAAATTTTCATCCAGAATGGAACGGGCAAGCTAATTTACCGCTTGATAAAAAGTTGGAACTTTTAAAGGATGAGTTTGACATCAATAGAATATTTCCTTTTAAAAAACAATTGAGCGAGGTGGTAAATAGCGAAAGCTATGGCCGTTCCATGCTTGTTCAACCTTCTTTATTTTTGCGCATTCGCCCGCAATGCAGGGTTACAACACTTAAAAAATTAAGTGCCGCAACACTTGACTATAAATTATTGCCTGCTGATTGTGTTGAACTGCCACCAGCTACCAATGCAGATGCCTTTTTTATTATTGATAAGGAAGTGGTGGTGCAGGATATAAATTCTCAACAAGTTTTAAACTATCTCTTTTTAAATGAAAGGTCATTGCTTAAACCTATTGGGAAGGTAATATCGGTTTGGGATTGCTGTGCAGCAAGTGGCGGAAAATCTTTACTGGCATATGATATGCTGAAGGGCAAACTTGATATAACAGTATCGGATATACGCCTTAGCATTATTCAAAATCTTCACCAGCGTTTTAAAAGAGCAGATCTAAAAATTTACAAATATTTTATTGAAGATAGCGGCGATAAAATTAAAAAGTCGGCAGCACTCAGTTATCAACTTATAATTTGCGATGCACCCTGTACAGGAAGCGGAACCTGGGGAAGAACTCCGGAACAATTGTGTTATTTTAAACCGGCTTTACTAAAAGACTATTCGGATAGACAAAAAAGAATTGTTA
>JAYTHI010000230.1:0-12456 GCA_043732685.1 Ferruginibacter sp.
TATAGCCTGAGCCGCATAACTTTTAAATACTATAAAAGTGTACTTCAAGCATTTTGATTCGCAGACTTATTTGTGCTTAGTTTTTATATTTTATCACTGCGAATTATACATTTTCAATAAATTATGCCCTTCGCCGAATGCCTTTAAAAAAACCAGTAATGGCATAAGCAGCCTCATTGGGTGCCGGCTGTGGAGGCAAAGGGTATGCAGCGATAAACTGGTGCTGAATTCAAAAAATGCGACTTACAAATTATAAGGCTTAAGAAATAGTCGCGTTTTTTAATGTTAACCAAGTTTACTTAATGACACTTATATTTTTTAAAACGCTACATTTAAAAAGATAAAAGACAACTTAAAATAGCAGGTTTGCGAATGATCTGCCTAATCCTGTAAAAGCATAATTACTACATATTAAATTAAATATACATCTATTTATTTTACCTAAAATGTAGTATTAAAAATGGCTAGCACAATAAATACTAACTTTAAGCATTCAATATTAAAACCCCGCATTGAAATTTATTAGGATATATCTGCTCATAATTTTTTTATCGGGAGTAATAATTTCGCAGGCGCAAAAAAAGCTTTCGCCGGTAACAAATTTGCGCATCAAAAAATTGAGTTCAGTAAAATCCACCCTAAAATTTGATTCCTTAAGTATTGTTCCCGGAACCGTAAAAATCTTAAATGTAGCTTCTTCACAATATTTGGTGGATAATGTAAACGCCACTTTAACGTGGATACAAAAACCGACGGCTGATAGTTTTCAAATTAGTTACCGGGTATTTTTTTTTAGGTTGAATGCCATTGCGCTGCACCTTAATTTCGATAGTATCCGCAATAATTTTATCAGGGAGCGACCTTACATTTTTAAATATGCTACCAAGCAGGATAATGCATTGTTTGATTTTGGCGATATTAATTATAATGGCAGCTTTGGCAGAGGAATATCTTTTGGAAATAGTCAGGATGCAGTTTTAAATTCGAGTCTGAATCTACAATTAAATGGATTTATTGGGGATAGCCTGGAATTAACTGCGGCTATTACCGATAATAATATTCCCTTTCAGCCGGATGGTAATACGCAGGATCTCCGCGATTTTGATAAGGTTTTTCTCCAGGTAAAAAAACGTACCTGGCAATTAAATTTCGGTGATATTGATATCCGCCAAAGCAAAAATTATTTTTTAAATTTCTATAAAAGATTACAGGGAATGTCTTTTATTACCGATAATAAAATTGGCAAGAAAGTATCCAATTCTTTGCTGCTGAGTGGTTCAGTTGCTAAAGGAAAATTTAATAGAAATTTACTCATTCCGCTTGAAGGAAACCAGGGACCGTATAGACTTCAGGGCGCTAACAATGAATTGTTTTTTACCGTGCTTGCAGGTACCGAAAGGGTATTTATGGATGGAGAATTGTTGGTTAGGGGCGAAGATCAGGACTATATTATTAACTACAATACTGCCGAATTAACGTTTACGCCTAAACGAATGATCACAAAGGATAAGCGAATTCAGGTAGAGTTTGAATATGCTGACAGAAATTTTTTAAATTCAAATATTTATCTGAATGACGAAGTAAATTTCAACAATAAATTGAAATTAAGCATTAGTGCATTTTCTAACCAGGATGCAAAAAATAGTCCCATCAATCAAACACTGGATATCTATCAAAAACAATTTCTGGCTGATGTGGGTCATGGTATTGATACCGCATTTTACTCCGGGGCTGTTCACGATGTTTTTGGAGCGGGTAAAATATTGTATCAACAGCAAGACACCCTTTCCAATACTATTCATTATCCCATTTATGTGTACAATGTAAATAATATCCCTAATTTATTTACGGTAGCATTTTCTTTGGTTGGTGCGGGTAAAGGCAACTATATTCAATTGTACACGGCTACAAATGGAAAGGTTTTTAAATGGGTATCGCCTGATGTTAATAATATTAAGCAAGGCGATTGGGAGCCGGTTATATTATTGGTAACGCCAAAAAAACAACAACTGGTTACCCTAGCCGCAGAATACTCAATAAATACCACTACCAAAATTAAAACAGAGTTTGCAGCCAGTAAATATGACATCAACTTGTTTTCGGCTAAAGACAAAAATTTGGATAACGGGGCAGCGGTTAAGCTTCAGTTTTTAAAGGAGGATAAAAAAATTATCCTGTTTAAAAAGAAATTATTGTTTAGTACGCAACTTGGGTTTGAATATGTGCAAAATCGGTTTAAACCACTTGAACGACTGCGCAATGTGGAGTTTAACAGGGATTGGAGTTTACCATATACTATTGCCCCTGCAGATGAAAAGCTTACTAATGCAGGTGTTCAGCTTAAAGATGAAAAGGGTAATATGGTTAAATATGAACTTATAAATTATAACCGAAGTGATAGTTTTAATGGATACCGGCAAAATTTTTCGAGTACCATTACTATTAAAGGGTGGAAGATTGCAGACCAGCTTAGTGTTACTACAAGCAATGCTCCTTTACAAAAAGTGTATTACCTGCGACCGAATATTGATATTAGTAAAATGATAAAATCCTTAAAGAATATTCAGGTAGGCGTTACGTATTCCAATGAGTATAATACCATTACCAATAAACAATTCGATACTTTGTCGCCATTGAGTTTTGCTTTTAATATCGTTCAATTTTATGTAAAATCAAATCAGCTAAAATTAAATAAATGGAGCCTGAGTTATTTTACGCGGACCGATTTTTTTGCCCTAACAAAAAATATGGTCAAAGCCGATAAAAGCAATAATTATAGCTTGGGTACGGAGCTGTTAAAGAGCCAGCATCACCAGCTAAAATTTAATCTTACCTATCGGAAATTAGCAATTACCAATGCATTGCTAACCACTCAAAAACCGGATGAAAGTCTTTTGGGGCGGTTTGAATATTATATAAATGAATGGAAAGGTTTGGTAACCGGTAATATTTTATATGAGGTTGGTGCGGGTCAGGAACAAAAAAGAGAATTTACTTTTGTACAGGTACCGGCCGGGCAGGGAGAGTATACCTGGAACGACTATAACCACGATGGCATTGCAGAGTTGAATGAATTTGAAATTGCTTTATTTCCTGACCAGAGAACCTATATCCGGGTAAATACGCCTACCAATCAATATGTAAAAGCAAATTATGTAACCTTTAATTATAGTTTTGATATTAACCCCAGAAATTACATCAACAGCGCGACGGCGAAAGGATTTAAAAAGTTACTTACCAAAATGAGTTCCTCCTCCTCCCTGCAGGTTAACAAAAAAGAAATTTCTACCGGAAAATTTGAATTTAATCCTTTTACAAAAACCTTATTGGAAGATAATTTACTAACCCTGAGTTCTTTTCTTTCCAATGCTTTTTATTTTAACCGCGTCAATAGTAAATGGGGTATGGATATTACGCATATTTTAAGTAGTGGAAAATCTTTACTCACTTATGGTGTGGAGAGTAGGAAATTACGCAACCTCAGTTATAAGGCAAGGTATAATCTTAATAGAAATATTACCACTAGCATCACTTTACGCGCCATAAATAATCAATTGAATACCTCAAAATTTGACAATAGAAATTATAGTATTGTGCAAAAAGTGGCGGAGCCTTCTGTTAGTTATACGTATGGAAGTAACCTCAGGCTTACTGCTTCTTACAGCATCAGCAACAAGCAAAATACTACCGGACTTTTGCAAAAACTGACTAATAATTCCATTACAACCGAGTTAAAATACAATGTATTATCCAATAGTACCATCAATGCGCGTTTTTCTTTTAATACCATAAAATTTACAGCTGCAGATAATACCCCTTCGCCAAATTCAACAGTAGGTTATGTTATGCTGGAAGGATTATTACCGGGTAAAAACTATTTATGGAACCTTACGTATACCAAGCGATTGGCAGGTAATATAGAAGTAAGTATTCAGTATGATGGTCGTAAACCCGGCGAATCGAGGGTTGTACATATAGGCCAGGCCAGCGTTCGAGCCATTTTTTAAAAGATTATTGCGGCCTGCTTACAATAGATTATTTTGGGTTAAATAAAAAAAGGTCCCAAATTTAGGAACCTTTTTTTGTAGTATTTTATTTATAAAAATTATTATCCAAACAAACCACCCTTTTTAAAATGCCTGGTACCCTCACCAATTTTAAATCCATTATTATATACTTCAATTTTATAATCTCCGGTTTCGTAAGGGGTATTTTGTTTCCAGTCAAAACTTACCCGTTGCTTTTGACCCTGGGTATAATTAATATTAATTTTTTGCGTAAATGTTTTTTCACCTGCATCCCTGGTCGTAAATTTTCCGGATCCAAGCGCTTCAATGGCTACAGGATTTCCATCAGGTGCAGTTACTAAAATATACAAATCTTTTGCGCCTGTAGTAGCAATTCTATTTTCATCCAGGTCAAAAGAGATACGAACTTTATCAACTTTTTTTGCCTTGGTAGTTTCCTTTTCTTTACCATTCTTTTTCTCCGCAATACCTAAAATATTAAAATTGGAAGCATGTAAGGTAGAACCTACATCAATAATATCTTCCCGCTGTTTAATTACGGTTTTAGCTGAGTCAAAATCTTGTTTTACCTTATTGCGCTCCTGCGTTACTACTTCTTTTTCCTGTGTTAAAACTACATTCTGACCTTTAAGTGTTTCAACCTGTGCCTTATAATCTGTAATATCTGTATTTAAAGAAGCAATCATATCCTTAGCTTGTTTTAACTCGCTGGCAGTAGCATTTTTCTTGGAAAGCAGTGCCTGAATCTGTGCTTTTTTTGACGCGATATCCCTGTCCTTTATGGTTATGGTGCTATCTTTTTTTGCATTGGTAGTTTTTAGGTTATCGTACCTGTTGGTAGCCTCATCTAATAAACTTTGAAGGGTATCTTTTTCTGTTACAACAGATTTTATTTGGTTATCTCTTTGTTGTAAAATATCTTTTGTCTGACTTTTATCCCATATAATATAAGCCCAGGTGCCAAGAAGGGCGATAACCAATATAATGGATAAAAAGGTGCGCCAATCTTTTTTTGGCCTGTTGTAATTATTTGCTGCGTTTGGGTTAGGTTCTGCAGGGGGAAAATTTTCAAAAGCCATGTTTTTGGAATTTACGTGTTAAAAAATAATGGGTAAAAAATTAAAAATAATTTTAATTAATGTTTTAAATTATTCGGGAAAAATAAGCAATTAATTACAATCAGTTATTAAATTAATTAATATTTTCTAAAATCATGCCAATATTACCGGCAGTTTGACAAAAAATCTTTCTAAAATAAAGCATTATTTAGTATTGTACCTTTTACAATATTTTCTTACTGATAGGTAAAAACTGTTGCCCGCGCTTTTAAAATAATGAAATAAATTCTTACCTTAACGCCACTAAAGTTCAAATTATACGGTATGAATTTTCGCACAATATGCTTACTGATAATATCAAACTGTTTTATGACATTTGCCTGGTACGGATTCTTAAAAGAAAAAGGATTACCATTATGGAAGGCAATTTTAATTAGCTGGACTGTTGCTTTTTTTGAATATAGTTTAATGGTTCCGGCAAATAGAATTGGTTACCAGACCGGGATGAGTGGTTTTCAATTAAAAATGACACAAGAGGTTATAACACTTATTGTGTTTTCCTTATTTGCAGTTTTTTATTTAAAAGAACCGTTTCAACTAAAATACCTGATAAGTTTTGTCTTTTTAATAGGGGCAGTTTATTTTATGTTTAAAAAATAAATTATTTAAGGTAATGGTAACTTAATTAAGCCGTTTGCTGTTATTAATTCTTTGGTGGTGTATTAATATTAAAAAGATTGGTAAGTATCATATTTAATAGAAAAAAATCGAAGGCTTGTACATAAAAATATAAGTTGGTATCAAATTAAATCAGTCATTGTCAACAACGCTCACTTTTAACGCTATAACTTAACTCCAAACTATAAGTAATATCACACTTATCTTTGTTTTATAACTATTCTTATACATGGCTTCTAATCGTACTGCAGCAATCAGTTTTATTTTTATTACTTTATTGATAGATGTAACAGGTATTGGGTTAATTATTCCCGTTGTACCCGGTTTAATACAACAGCTCATCCACGGTTCTGTGAGTGATGCTTCAAGATATAGTGGATGGCTTGCTTTTGCATATGCCATCATGCAATTTTTATTTGCCCCGCTCTTAGGTAATCTAAGCGATAAATATGGACGCAGGCCTGTACTTTTATTATCCTTATTGGGACTAGGAGTAGATTATATATTTTTAGCCCTTGCCCCCTCTATTGCCTGGTTATTTTTAGGCAGAATTATAGCGGGTTTTGCCGGCGCAAGTTTTACAACAGCTACAGCATACATTGCTGATATTAGTACGCCTCAAAACAGGGCTCAAAATTTTGGAATGGTAGGTGCTGCATTTGGTGTAGGTTTTATATTGGGCCCGGTTATAGGTGGTTTACTCGGCGAGTATGGTGTACGGGTTCCATTTATAGCTGCTGCTGCATTAAGTCTTATCAATTGCATGTATGGTTATTTTGTATTGCCGGAATCGTTAAAAAAAGAAAATCGCCGTTCCTTTAATTGGAAAAGAGCAAACCCTGTCAGTAGTTTAAAGCGTTTACAAAAATATCCTGCAGTAGGCGGATTGATTGTTTCTTTTTTCTTAATTTATTTGGGCAGTAACGCCGTTCAAAGCACCTGGTCTTTTTTTGGCATTAAACAATTTGGATGGACACCTAAAATGATTGGCATTTCTTTAGGTCTTGTGGGCTTGTTGGTTGGCGTGGTTCAGGGTGGACTTATCCGTGTTGTTAACCCATGGTTGGGCAATAAAAAAAGTGTGTATGTTGGGGTGGGTTTATATGCCATAGGTTTATTTTTATTTTCTATAGCTACCCAAAGCTGGATGATGTTTTTATTTTTGATACCATATTGTTTAGGTGGTATTTGTGGCCCGGCAATACAATCAATTATTACAGCACAGGTGCCTGCAAATGAACAGGGCGAATTGCAGGGCGGACTAACAAGTGTTATGAGTGTTACCAATATAATTGGTCCGGTATTAATGACCGGATTATTTTCGTATTTTACCAAAGCTACGTCATCAGTGCATTTCGCCGGAATCGCCTTTTTTTTAGGTGGCATTTTTATGGCAATAAGTTTGTTACTTGCCTACCGCACTTTACGTTATAATAAATCGATTTCCTAATAAATTACCTTACTATGATAAATGGAATTAACGATTATAAAAATGTTTTTTTTATAGGTGTTGCGGGAACCGGTATGAGTGCTATCGCTCAATACATGGCAGGTATCAATATTAAGGTTAGCGGCAGCGACCGATATTTTAAAGCGGGGGTGTTTAATGAAACAAAAGAAAAATTAACTGAGGCGGGTATACATTGTTTTTTACAAAACGGAGAAGGGATAACAACTGAAACGGATCTTGTAATTGTTTCAACTGCCATTGAAAACACTGTACTGGAAGTTCAAAAAGCGCTTCAATTGAATATACCTGTTTTAAAACGCAGCGAAGTATTGTCCCTGATTGCATCCAGTAAAAAAACGATCGCTGTTGGTGGCACATCGGGTAAAAGTACCACCTGTGCAATGCTCTTTGATATTTTATCTGAAGCAGGTTTTCAACCCAGTATTATTAGTGGCGCCGGCTTAATAAGTATCATCAAAGCCGGAAAAATAGGCAATGCTAAAGTTGGCACCGGTGATTGGCTTATAATTGAGGCTGATGAAAGTGATGGCTCTATTGTTCAATACCATCCTGAAGTAGGATTGTTATTAAACGTTGATAAAGATCATCAGGAAATTGAAGCGTTGATGGATATTTTCGGCATTTTTAAAAAACATACCCAAAATTTATTTATAGTAAATCAGGATAACCAGTTATCTGCTACATTATCTCAAAATGATAACCGGGATTTTACATCTGACCCATTAAAAAAGGCAAAATTTAAGGCAACAGGTTTTACTCAAAAAGGGTTAACAATTTCTTTTGACATCAATGGGACTCAATTTAAATTAAACACCGTTGGAAAATTAAATATGGAAAATGCGCTCGCCGCTACCACTGTTGCCAACCAATTGGGTATCGGGTTAAATACCTGTGCTGATGCATTGCAAAAGTATGAAGGCATTTATAGGCGGCACCAATTATTAGCCTACAAAAATGGTCTTTGGTTGATAGACGATTATGCCCATAACCCTGTAAAATGTGCTAAAAGTATTGAAGCCTGTCAGCCTATTGCACCCAAGGTTATAGCTTGGTTTCAACCACATGGATATGGACCTACCCGTTTTTTACGAAATGATTTTGTAAAGGAGATAGCAAGTGTATTGCGCCCGGAGGATGAAATTTGGATGAGTGAAATATTTTATGCCGGGGGTACAGCAGTAAAAGATATCTCTGCCAACGATTTGATAAATGATTTAAAGAACTTGGGTAAAAATGCTTTTTTTGTTGCTGACAGAAATGATTTTTTTGAATTCGTAAAACCACATTTTGCCGAAGCAACCGTTTTGCTTTTAATGGGAGCCCGGGATCCGGGTTTGGAAGTATTTGCCGCAGCAATTGCCGCAGCCTTATAAAATTATGTATTGAGGATTATTGACAATGCATTTTTTGTCCTGACGGTCTGAATATTTTTCTTTTATTTGTTTATTGCCAGTAAAAGTAGAATGCCTTTCTGCAAGGGCATTCAGGTATTAAAAAGGTGCATCTTTTTTAAAAGATACACCTCAAAAACTGGGTTGTAATTTGCTGAATTCTAATGGTGTTTGTTGCCCATTTTATGGCAAGCGCGGTGCATTGGATGCTTAACACCTTCTTTTCTCATTTCTTTCATATCTTCTTTGATATCTTTATTTTCGGCTCTTAATTTCTTTCTCATTTCTTTTGAAGCGATTTTATCGCCATTTTTAATATCAGCCGCAAGTTTAGTTTGATCTTCTTTCCTTTCCTTAAGGTCATTGCTAAGATCTTTCATTTCTACCTTTACGGGTGGTGTTGCAGAAGGAGCTGTAGTAGTTGCGGTGGTTTGGGCAAAAATAACAGTTGAGAAAATCGTGGCTACTGCCACCAAAATTAAATTTTTCATTTTTTTGTGATTTTGTGGTTTAAAGATTAAACATAGACTGTAAGGTATCAATATAGTTTAATAACTTAAAAGAAACATTCATAAATAATTGTAAATGAATAAATTAGGTAGATATTATTATTTAATTTAATTATATTAATTTAATCTGAAAGTATAAGATCAAATATTTTACATTTGTTATAGCTAATAAATAGAACTAATAAAAGCGGCTATGCATTCAACTTGTATTGTAATTAATATAGAAAAACTAGTAAATGTCAGAGCGGAAAATAAATTATTAATGGGCGAAGACCTTGCAAATTTACCCTGCATTGATAACGCTTTTTTATTGATAGAGGATGGGCTTATTGTCGATTATGGTACCATGTTTGAACTTGAATTAAAAGTACCCGGGTTACCAAAAAACAGCGTGGATGCCAGAGGAAGCTTTGTACTGCCAGCCTGGTGTGATAGTCATACCCACCTTGTTTTTGCAGACAGCAGGGAAAAGGAATTTATCGAGAAAATTAAGGGTATGAGTTATGCCGAAATTGCAGCCAATGGCGGAGGAATATTACACTCTGCACAAAAATTAAACAATGCTTCTGAGGAACAATTATTTAACCAGGCATGGAAAAGGTTGGAAGAATTAAGCAAACTTGGTACCGGCGCAATAGAAATTAAAAGCGGCTATGGGCTAACGTTGGAAGGGGAATTAAAAATGTTGCGGGTAATTAAGAAGTTAAAACAAAAATCCGGTTTGTCTATTAAAGCCACTTTTTTAGGTGCACATACCTATCCGCTACAATTTAAAGATCGTCACAGCGACTATATTAATTGTATTATTAATCAAATGCTTCCTGTTATTGCAAAGGAAAAATTAGCAGATTTTATTGATGTTTTTTGTGAAAATGGTTTTTTTTCGCCTGAAGAAATGGAAAGCATTTGTTTAGCAGGTAAGCAATTTGGTTTAAAACCAAAGTTGCATGTAAACCAGTTAAACAGCATTGGTGCTATTGAAACCGGATTAAAAGCCCAGGCAATTTCTCTGGATCATTTAGAAACACTTACTGCCAACGATATTCAATTATTGAGTGCGCAAAGCAGGCAGACAGGCAAATTAAATACACTACCAACTATTTGTACCTTATTACCTACTGCCGCATTTTTTTTAAGGATGGCTTATCCTCCTGCGCGTGAGCTTATCGATACCGGATGTGCTGTTGCCCTGGCAAGTGATTACAATCCCGGTTCGTCACCAAGTGGTAATATGAATTTGGTAGTGGCAATGGCCTGTATTAAAATGAAAATGTTGCCGGAAGAAGCCATTAACGCCGCAACTATTAATGGAGCATATGCCATGGAATTGGGCCAGGAGGTGGGAAGTATCACCATAGGAAAAAAAGCCAATTTAATATTTACTAAAAATATTCCATCCCTTGCCTACCTGCCTTATTCATTTGGTGCCAACCTGATTGATAAAGTAATGATCAACGGAAACTGGGTAAATTAATGGGGCAGGGGCGGTGATAATACCAAATATAATTATTACAAAAAAAGTATTTTATGCAGCAACTTATTGAATGTGTTCCAAATTTTAGTGAAGGAAATGATAGGGAGATTATCAGGCAGATAACTGCAGAAATTGAAACTGTAGAAGGCGTTAAATTATTAAATGTTGATGCGGGCAAAGCTACTAACCGTACTGTTGTTACCATGGTTGGTGAACCTGCTGCTGTAATAGATGCTGCATTTAAAGCCATTAAAAAGGCGGCAGAATTAATTGACATGCGCACCCACAAAGGTCAGCATCCGCGTATGGGCGCTACAGATGTTTGTCCGCTGATACCCATTGCTAATATAACGATGGAAGAGACAGTTAAATTTGCCCGGCAATTGGCAAAAAGGGTAGGAGAACAATTAAATCTTCCGGTTTATTTATATGAAGAAGCCCAACCCAATAAGCAGCGAAGTAATTTATCCGCCATACGTGCCGGAGAGTACGAAAATTTTTCGGCTAAAATTTTACAACCGGAATGGAAACCCGATTATGGTCCTGCAATTTTAAACCCTTCAGCCGGTGCAACGGTTATTGGCGCAAGAGATTTTTTAGTTGCCTACAATATCAACCTCAATACAACTTCAACCCGCAGGGCAAATGCAGTGGCTTTTGATATAAGGGAAGCCGGCCGGGTAAAAATGGAAAATGGCCAACCGGTAAAAGATGCCAATGGTAACACCATTAATATTGCTGGTAGTTTAAAAGCAGTTAAAGCCATTGGTTGGTTTATAGAAGAATATGGTATTGCGCAAATATCAATAAACCTTACAAATATTAATATAACACCTGTACATATTGCCTTTGATGAGGCCTGCAAAAAAGCAAATGAAAGAGGTATGCGCGTTACAGGAAGCGAAATTGTAGGCTTAATACCGCTTAAAGCGATGCTTGATGCAGGTAAATATTTTTTGCATAAACAACAACGTTCGGCCGGTGTGTCGCAAGCTGAACTTATAAGAATTGCCATAAAATCGATGGGACTGGATGAACTTTCTGTCTTTAAACCGGCCGAAAGAATTATTGAATTTTTACTGACAGATAAAAAGAAAACGAATCTGATTGATATGTCGCTATCAGACTTTGCAGATGAAACAGCGAGTGAAAGTCCGGCACCGGGCGGCGGATCCATTGCAGCTTATATTGGTGCCCTGGGTATTTCGCTTGCTACCATGGTAGCAAATTTATCTGCCCATAAAAAAGGATGGGATGATCGATGGGAAGAATTTGGTAAACTTGCAGAAAGGGGACAATTTTTAAAAGAGGAGCTATTAAAATTGGTGGAGGAAGATACCAAAGCTTTCAATGGCATCATAACTGCAATGGGCTTTTCGAAAGCAACTGGGGAAGAAAAAATAACCCGTGCAAATGCCATTGAGGCTGCTACTAAATTTGCAATCGAAGTTCCATTTAAGGTAATGGAACTGGCCTTTGAAACAATGGAGATCATTAAAATAATTGCTACTATAGGTAATCCCAATTCTATTTCAGATGCAGGCGTAGGTGCACTTTGCGCAAGAAGTGCCGTAATGGGGGCATTTATGAATGTACGCATAAATGCTGCCGGCTGCAACGATAAAGATTTTGTTGATTCCATTATGTCAAGGGGTAAAATTATAGAAACCACTGCAATTGCAACTGAAACTGCGATATTAAATTTGGTGAATGAAATAATAGCCCGCGCGTGATTATGTTACGGAATACATAACAATAAATTATTTTTTCGCTCTGTTTTTATTTAAGTTAAACAGATTTTAAAGACTAAAAAAGCTTTAAATAAATCGATGATCTCTTTAGGATAG